>DASXVS010000013.1 GCA_036504095.1 Armatimonadota bacterium
CGGCAACCTCCTCAACGCCGCCGAGTTGCGATCCCAGCTCCAGGACGATGGCGTCCATTTCCGCGGAACCAACGATTCCGAGGTCATCGCCCGCCTCATCGCCCACCAGCGCGAGGCCACCATCGAGGAAGCCGTCGCCAAGGCCATGCCCCTCATCGTCGGCGCCTACGCCCTCTCCATCCTCACCCGCCACTGCGTCATGGGCATCCGCGATGCCCATGGCGTCCGCCCCCTCTGCCTCGGCCGCATCAACAATTCCGGCTGGGTCCTCGCCTCCGAAACGTGCGCCCTCACCGTCGTCGGCGCCACCCTGGAGTGCGAGGTCCAGCCCGGCGAAATCGTCATCATCGACAACGATGGTGTCCGCCACCGCCAGGTATTGGATCAGCCGCGCCCCAGCCTCTGCAGCTTCGAGTTCATCTACCTCGCGCGCCCCGATAGCGTCATGTACGGCCAGAGCCTCCACCTCGCCCGCCGCCGCATGGGCCACGAGCTCGCCCGCGAGCACCCCGTCCCCAACGGCGATATCGTCATCCCCATCCCCGATACCGCCATAGCCGCCGCCATAGGCTACGCCGAGGCCAGCCACATCCCCTACGGCGAAGGCGTCATAAAGTGCCGCTACATCCACCGAACGTTCATCCAGCCCGACCAGCGGATGCGCGAAATGGGTGTCCGCATGAAACTCACCCCACTCCCGGAGGTCCTGAACGGCAAATCGGTAGTCATGGTGGACGACAGCATAGTGAGGGGCACCACCACCGGCAGCATCGTCAAACTCCTGAGAGAAGCCGGCGCCAAAGAAGTCCACGTAAGAATCTCCAGCCCGCCTGTCAGGTACCCCTGCTTCTTCGGAATTGATATGGCCTCGCAATCAGAGTTAATAGCTGCAAATAAGAGTGTCGAGGAGATCAGGCAGCATATCGGTGCGGACAGCCTGGGCTACCTGAGCCCGGACGCTTTGGTTACCGCCTGCGGGGTTGCCGGCGGGCATTTCTGCCGCGCCTGTTTTACGGGGCGTTACCCGATCCAGATACCCGAGGGAGTGCGCCTGAGCAAGTTCGCCTTTGAGAATGGCGGCGACCAGATCGAGGAGGGTTCGGACGATAGCCTCGGCTGATCAGCCGGGATGCCGGGCGCAAATACGCGGGCCTGATGGTCGCCCATCAGGCCCGCGTTTCCCGTCATTTGGGATTTAGCCAGCTTCTACGAAGTTGCAGCGGGCTTGGCCGGCACAGCCTCGAGGCTGATGTCAACGTCAACTTCCTTGCCGATATCCAGGCTCCCGTTGTCCATCAGTTTGACGCCGCCAACGCCATAGTCCAGGCGGTTCAGCTTGATCGCGGTCACGAGCCCCGCGCGTGTCCCGCCAAATGTGTCCTTCACAGGGCCAACCGGGCGGAACGGAAGCGAGACCTCCTTGGTCACCCCGTGAATCGTCAGGTTTCCCACCGCCACGAACTGGCCGCCCTTTCCCTTCTTGACAGCCGTGCTTTCGAACGTGATCGTGGGGAACTTGGCGACGTCAAAGTAGTTAGCGCTGCGCAGGTCGTCATCCCGCATTTTCACGTTGGTATCGACACTGGCGGCCTGAATCGTGAACTTCACCGAGGACTTCTCCGGCTGCTCGGCGTTCGCTACGATGGTACCGGCGAAATCATCGAACCTGCCGTGGACCAGGCTGATCCCAAAGTGGCGTATCACGAAGTTGACGCTGGTGTGCATCGGGTCTACCGTCCAGGTTCCCGTTGTTTGCAGGGTGTTCGCTACCGGCGTCTGCGCATAGGTCGTCGCACCGCGCCAATTGGCGGCAATCCCAAGGCCAATCGCAAGGGCGCCTGTCAATACAGCAAATCGAATTCCGTGTCTCATATCCAATTCTCTCCTCTGTGAATGCAAAGTCTCAATTCCAGGGTTATTCCAGAATGCCGATGGGGCGTTTCGTTTGCCCGATTCGAGGCAATGGCAGCAGCCGGCCGATTGTGAACGCCCCGGGTCCGGCGATCAGGATGGGGGCCAACAGCCCAATCAGCGCGAGGTTATATTCGTAGCCGGGCTTTGGCCCGAGGAAGAAACCGTTGGGCAAATGGACCTTCACGATAGCTCCGATCATGATCACGATCAGGGATGCCGCCGAGAACCGCGACAGGAACCCGACCACCAGCCCCAAGCCCCCGAAGAACTGGCCGATGGCTACCAGATAGCCGATAGGCCCCATCATTTTCACGAAACCGGCTAATCCCGGTCCGTTGAACGCTCCGAACATCAACTGCGACCCATGGGCCATGAATATCACGCCGACCACGACCCTCGCAACCAGCAAAGCCCAGTCCACCGCGGAGCGATCGACGCTCTCCTCTATCCCTGCGGCCATATGCTTTCCTCCTCAATGGAGACGCCTGTAAGGCGTCGCCCGACAATCGTTTAATGTCATAGGGTTTAACAATGATTGAACTGGTGAAGTTCCTTGCTCCTATATACCCGCATTTCGCGAGACGGCGCACGTTCCTTTGCAGCTCAATGACACGCAGATCGGCGATCTCGCATTTGTCACCCCAAATCGGGGCCACGAATGGAGGAGCAGGGCGTCCGGGTGCCACAATAGCCATATGAGCATCACGTACAAAGACTCGGGAGTGAACATCGCGGCCGCAGACGCAGCCAAGAAGCGCATGAAAGCACTGGTGGACCAAACGCGCACACCGGGAGTTATCGGTGGCATCGGGGCGTTCGGAGGTTTGTTCAAGGCGGCCTTCCACGAAATGAGCGAACCGGTCCTCGTAGCCAGCGCGGACGGCGTGGGGACGAAACTCAAAATCGCGTTCGCCGCGGGCCGGCACAACACGGTCGGCATGGACCTTGTCCACCACTGCGCCAACGACATCCTCGTTCAGGGCGCCCGCTCGCTGTTTTTCCTCGACTACATTGCGCTGGGACACCTGGTTGAAGATACGGTCGTATCGATCGTGGAGGGCCTGTCAAAGGGCTGCCAGGATGCCGGGTGCGCTCTGCTGGGCGGCGAGACCGCGGAAATGCCGGACTTTTACGCGCGGAGCGAGTACGATCTGGCCGGGTTCATCGTGGGCGTTGTGGACAAGGGTCGCATCTTGGACGGATCGGCCGTAAAGCCGGGCGACGTCCTGTTAGGGCTGGCATCGGACGGCCTGCATACCAACGGCTATTCCCTCGCTCGAAAGGCGCTCTTCTCGGCTGCGGGGTATCAGATCGACACGGTTCTGGACGGGGTCGGCGAGACGCTGGCGGATGCGCTTCTGAGACCCCATCGTTGTTACGCTGGAAGCATCCTGCCGTTGGTCGGTGAAGGCATGATCCATGGAATGGCGCACATCACCGGTGGCGGCCTGGTGGACAATATACCACGCTCCCTGCCCGAAGGCGTTGGTGTTTCAATAGACCGGCACGCGTGGGAGGTCCCGAGCATTTTCGAGGCGATCCGCTCGGCCGGCGACGTTCCGGACGCGGAAATGTATCGCGCATTCAACATGGGCGTCGGCATGGTGCTGATGGTCGCTCCGGACGCCGCGGGCCACGTCGCCAGCCAACTGGCTGCGGCCGGAGAGACGGTGTTCACTATCGGCGATGCCAAGGAAGGCCCGCGCCACGTGCAAATCGAAGGAGTGTAGCGGACAAGGGTCCAGGGTTAGGGTTTAGGGACCAGGGTTTGGGGTCTAGACCCTAAACCCTGGTCCCTAAACCCTAAGCCCTGGACCCTGGACCCTCACCATGAATATTGCCATCCTTGTTTCCGGTCACGGGCGCGGCACAAACGCCGAGGCTATCATGCAGGCGGCCGCGAAGGCCGACTGCCCATTCCGCGTGTGCGCTGTCGTAAGCGCCGCGCCGGGACACGGCGCTCTGGAGCGCGCAACGCGGTACGGAGTGCCGGCAATCGTGGTCGATGCCGCCGGATGCGTGGATCGTTCCGAGTTCGAATCGCGCGTGCTTGCCGTCCTGGATGAACACACGACCGAAGCCATTGCGCTTGCCGGCTTTATGCGCAAACTGAGCGGCGATTTCACCAGCCGCTACTCCAACCGCATACTGAACGTCCACCCCGGACTTCTGCCATCCTTTGGCGGCCGAGGGATGTATGGCCGGCACGTACATGAGGCTGTTCTCGCCTATGGAGCCAAGGTGTCGGGCTGCACGGTCCATTTCGCCGATGATCAGTACGACCACGGCCCGATCGTGCTCCAGAAGACCGTCGCGGTCCTGGACGACGACGCGCCGGAGACGCTGGCGGCGCGCATTCTGCCGAACGAGCACAAAGCATACGTAGAGGCTCTGACGCTGCTCGCGTCGGGCCGGCTCGCGGTGATCGGCCGTCGCGTGCGCCAGGTTCCGCCCGGTGTGTTCGTCGTGATGGGCGAGTGGGGACGGCCCGTGGCGCCGGATGATGCGGGCCTCCTGCAATGCGCCTTCGCCATCCGCAAGGAAGTCTTCTGCGTGGAGCAGCACGTGCCTGAGGACCTGGAACTGGACGAGTATGACGCCGCGGCGTGGCACTTCCTCGCATTCATGGACGGTGTTCCGGTCGCTACCGCGCGGCTACTGAACAAGGGCGGCGCCGCCAAGATCGGCCGCGTGGCGGTCCTCAAGGCATACCGCGGGCGCGGGCTGGGCGTGAAGGTGATGGAATGGGCCATGCATATGGCAAAAGATCTGAAACTGCAGCCAATGATTCTGGATGCACAGGTGCCCGTCATCCCGTTCTACGAGAGGCTCGGCTTCGTGGCTGAGGGCCCGGTCTTCGATGACGCCGGCATCCCCCATCGGCGGATGACGAAGCCAACGGGTTCGTGAGCGCATACCGAACAAAGCAGGCAGCCATACGCCATAAGGTGCAATTTCCGTGGGGTTTTGCCCCCCGCCCGTGGAAGGATGATATGCCTGTGCTCCGGGGGTGGCTGCCAACACCTTCGGAGCCGGGTTCCGTCCCACGGGGGAGGCCCGCCCTCCCCCGTCCCCTTGTCAAGGCTTCCGTCTCACCGCAAAAAACGCACGACTCCGCCCGGGTAGAGGATGAAGAACGCAACCGGCGCGGCGAAGATAAGACTGTCGAAACGATCCAGCACACCGCCATGCCCCGGCAGCAGGTCGCCGAAATCCTTGATACCTATCTCGCGTTTGATTGCGCTCTCAACGAGGTCGCCAACCTGGCCGACCGCGCCAACGACGAGACCGAATAGAAGGCATGTCAGGGGGTTCAACGCCAACGGCCAGGTCATCGCCATGCCAACGATCCAGGAGGCTGCCAGTCCGCCCACTGAGCCTTCCCATGTCTTGTTGGGGCTGATGCCTGGCGCCATTTTGTGTCTGCCAATCGCCTTACCGACGAAATAGGCGCCGCTGTCGCCTGCCCAAATGACCAGAAGGACAGCGAACATCAACCAGGCGCCCTCCTGCGCACCCAACGGCGGCGTCACGGCATCTGGCAGCACCGTATGGTTTGCCGCTGATTGGCCGACTCGGCGAATGTCAACCAGGAACGGCAGTGTAAGAGCGATCCAACCCATCCCGAGAAAGGTGGCGCCAACATTTTTCAGAGGAGAGCGCCGCTTCCACAAGAGATCGCCCGCCAACAGGAGCATAACAAATAGGGCCGCGAACTCAGGGAACACGCTGCCCCCGATCACAAACATCAGCGGGCGCTCCAACCCGATTCGCCCTTCCAGGCCCATGAGTGCCGGCGCGGCCCTGGTAATCGCCAGCACTCCAAAGAACGCTAACGCTATCCAGTGCACGTATATGCCTTTGGCCCAAAGGGCTTTCGTGAACTCGTAGATAGCCATCGCCATAACGGCGGCCACGAAGAAGAACCATGGCCAACCGCCCGGCCAGAACAGAAGCACTAGAATCAACGGAACGCCGACCAGCGATGTGAGGATGCGCGTCATCATGGTTGAGTCCCTCGCGAGAAGTCAGAATGCAGAACCCGAATCCTGAATGCCTAACCTGTTCCCCGTTTCAATGTCAGCAGTGCGATTTCCGGCGGGCAGAACGCGCGCAGCGGGAAGGCGGTGACTCCCAGGCCCCGGTTCACGAACAGCTTAGCGCCACGCCACAGGAACATGCCGCTCGCATAGTCCACACCGAGGCTCGTAGGGCATACCAGCGCCTGCCCACCGGGCAGGCACACCTGTCCTCCGTGCGTGTGACCGCTCAGAACAAGGTCTATGTCGCCTTGTCCGAAATGCCAGACGATATCAGGCGAATGGGCCAGCATCAGGCGGAACGCGCCCTTCTCCACATCGCGCATTGCCGCCCCGTAGTCCTGTTTGCTTGTTGATGGGTCGTCTACTCCCACAAGCCTGAGGTGAGATCCGTTCCGGCTCAACGATACCGAACGATTCGACAGCACCGGGATGCCGACGGCTTCCACCGCCGCGCTTATCCTTGCGGCGTCCGTGTAGTGGTCGTGATTGCCCAGAACCGCATAGCTGCCCAATGGAGCGGGCCAGTGGCGCATCCAGTCGCACATTTCGCCGATGTATCCCGCGCTCACGCTCACAAAATCGCCTGTAAAGAAGGCGATGTCGTGCGGCAAACGTCGCGCGTGATCGAACACACCTCTCATGTACAGTGCCGAAACCAGTGGGCCGCGGTGGAAATCGCTGAGGTGCAGCGCGGTAATGCCGTCCCAACCTGGCGGCAGATCGCGCAGCCAGATCGTCCTGCGAGTAACATGCGCGTGAAAGGTGTATGGCGTGCTGACAGCTCCAGCCACGAGGGCCGCCGCGGCGCCCTGAAGCAACCGGCGACGTGTCACCCGATGCTGCGAAATGTCGGCGACGGCGGGAGGATTCGAATCGACGGCAGCCCCCTTCAACTAGTGGTCCTCTCTCACAGGTCTCTGAGCGCCTCGACCTGGGCGCTCGGGCCGATGATCATCAGCACGTCACCCGGCAGCAGGATCACATCGCGATCCGGGGCCATTCCGAAAATTCCGTCGCGCTTCATGGCGACCACGGTCACGCCGTAGTTCTTCTCGAGTTCCGCTTCGCCCAATGGGCGTCCCGAAAGGGAGGATTCCCTGGCGACCTCCACTCCCGCAAGCTCCATTTCGGAATACTCACTGCCGGTTAACACTTCCAGGAAATCGACGCTGTGCGGGTGGAGGATGGCGGCGGACATCCGGCGGCCACCCATCACATAGGGCGATACCACGCGGTCGGCGCCCGCGCGGCGCACCTTGTCCTCGTTTTCGATACGCGTGCTGCGGGCGACGATGAACAGCTTTGGATTGAGGTCGCGCGCGGTCAGCACGATGAAGATGTTGTCTGCGTCGGTGGGCGCAACGGACACGAGGTTGGCTGCGCGCTCAATGCCGGCCGCCTTCAGAGTGGCCTCGTTGCTGGCATCAAGCGCGATGTAGGGGTAGCCGGACCCCTTGAGACGTTCGAGAACGTCGGGGTTGGGATCGATGACCACAAACGCTTTTCCCGATCGCGCAAGATCCGCAGCGATCTGCCCGCCCATGCGGCCGAAACCACATATAATCGTGTGGTC
Organism: Armatimonadota bacterium; assembly: GCA_036504095.1. Classification (NCBI taxonomy): domain Bacteria; kingdom Bacillati; phylum Armatimonadota; species Armatimonadota bacterium. The sequence goes on from DASXVS010000013.1 coordinate 7,531, forward strand.
CACCAGTTTAGCGATGGTCTGTTCCAATTGCCTCTTCCCAAAATACTCGCGGAATTGTACGCTCACCGCCATCTCGGCGGCCGCGCGTACAGCCCACGTAATCGTGGCTACGCCCACCACGATCAGGCCGATGGTGAACACCTTCACCTCCGGGCTTGGAGGCCGCAGTTCGCGGTAACCGACCGTTGTGAGGGTGATGACGGTCATATACAGGCCGTCCAGCAGGCTCACGTTCCACAGTAGAGAGTAGCCAACGGTCCCGACAATGACGAGGATCAGCAGGACGACCAGCGCCACGCGGACTTGCCTGAGAGGGGCCCAGTGCATTCGCTATGCCTCGCTCTCACGATACGCCGCCACAACGTCACGCGCCGCCCCATCCAAAGCCAGTCGCCCGGATTTCATCCAGATCGCGCGCCCGGCGACGCGTTCCACCGCCTCCAGGTCGTGGCTCACGAATACGATCGTCTTGCCGGCCGCCTGAAACTCCGCGATCCGCTGATAGCATTTGCGCTGAAACGACTCGTCACCGACCGCCAGGACCTCGTCAACCAGCAGGACATCAGGATCGCAGTGGACCGCAATGCTGAATCCCAGCCGCATCACCATGCCCGCTGAGTAGGTTCGCAAGGGGGTGTCGATGAACGATTCCAGCTCTGAAAACTCCACGATGGCCGGCGCCAACTCCGCCATCCGCCGGTTGCTGAGGCCGAGGATGCTGCCGTGAAGCGTGATGTTCTCCATACCGGTCAAGTCTTCGTGGAAACCCGCGCCTAGTTCCAGTAGCGGCGCGATTCGGCCGCTGACACTCACGGCGCCCTGCGTTGGGCGATAGACGCGGGCCAAGAGGCCAAGGAGCGTGGATTTCCCGCTTCCGTTGTGGCCAACCACGCCAACAGTCTCGCCGGTCGATATGTCGAAAGAGACATCCCGCAGGGCCCAAAGCGCTTCGGTGTGGCGTCTGCGCCCCCTCAGAGCCAGCGTCTTCAGACTCCCGGCGCCTTCATGCTGGAGGCGAAACCGTTTGCCGAGGCCCTTCGCTACGATGACGGTGTAACTCATCAGAGGTTCTCCGCAAAGTCCCACTTATACCGGTTGAACACCGCATAGCCCAGAACCGCGATCGCGATCGACATGATCGATGCCACGATGATGACCAGGGGTGACAAAGGCGCGTAGCCAATGGACACCGGGACCGGCGGGAGCAAAACGCGTCGGTAGGCCGTAATCCACACTGCAAGCGGGTTCAGTTGGTACAACCACAACACCGTCTCGCGATGCGCGTACAACCAGGGAAACCGGGGGGGTATATTGGCCAATTGTTCCAGAACGTAGATCACCGGCACCATGTAGTACATCAGGTTGAGACCAACCGTCATTACATATTTGATGTCCTCATAGAAAACGTTCGCGCACGAAACGAGCAGCCCCACTCCGAGCGTGAGGAGGAAATGCATCAGGATGATCGGAGGGAGCAGCGCCAGTTTCCACGTGAACTCGATGCCGAGAACACCCATATAGACGAAGAGGACGCCCAGGGCCAGCAGAAAATGCACCAGGTTGCTGAGCACGATGCTGATTGGGATCGCTTCGCGTGGTATATAAACCTTCTTGAGCAACGCGCCGTGAAGAAGGATGCTCTGCGATGCGTCCAGAACGGCCATCTGAAAGAATGTCCATGGCAAGAAGCCCGCAAGGACGTACGCGGAATAGTTATTGAATCCGATCCGGATGACGAATTTGAAGACCAGCGTGATGATAAACACCTGGGCCATCGGATTGATGAGAGACCAGAAGAAGCCGAGCGCCGAGTTCTTGTACCGGACCTTGATGTCCCGTACCATGAGGTTGCGGATGAGTTCGCGATAGCTCGCCAACTCGCGCAGATTCGCTATGAGGCTCGCGTCTCCGGTCCTCAGTGCCACGGCATCACCAGAACAGCCCCAGCCTGGTCACCGTCCGGGTGGGACGCGTATTGGGCCCCGACCGCTTCGGCGGCGACGGCGAGGCCCAGAGGCGGCCAGTCGGCCGGGGTCGGCCGGGAGACAAACGCGGTCTCGATCCGGGTCACGTCGTTATCGCTCGTTGTCGTGACCTTGATAATCGATCCGGGCTCGGATGAAGCCGCGCTGAAGGAGAGCAGATCCGATACGGCGAGAGCGCCGGCCACCGCCATCTGAGCCGGCACACACGTTTCGCCAATGAGCTCAAATTCGAATTGTGCGCCAAAATCGCATCGTGACCGCAGCGCGGCCAACAGGTCCCCAATGGCCACCCTCTCGTCCGATTGCCATAGCGGTAAAGAGTCATAGATAGCCGCAAGCGCATTGAGCCACGATGGGAAGGCCTCCGCGAGTTCGTCGGACGTAGCGCGACGCCGTGCGATACGCCACAGCGCGCCGATTGTCTGAAGGTCGTTACGGACGCGGTGCTGGGCTGCCCGCCACTCCGGAGATGGGGGGAACTCCCGGGGCAGGGTGGGGATGCTCTCCGATGTCGATTGTGGTCTGATGGCGCGATCCCTCCCTTTGTGCCTCAGAAGTCGCCGGACATAACGCGATCAGCGTCTATGATGGATTCAGCGACTTCGCGAAGCGTTCGGCGCGAGCTCATGCTTTCCAATTGAATCTGGCGAAAGGCATCGTTCTCCTTCGTGCCATATTTGTCCATAAGGATGCCCTTCGCGTGATCGACCGCTTTTCGCGTCAGCACGGATTCCTGGAGGTTGCGGAGTTCGGTTTGGAGCCCGGTGAGGCGGTCGCTGAGGGCCAGCGTCATCGCGATAGCGGGAGCCAGGTCGCTCTGCCGGAACGGCTTCACGAGATAGCAGAGGCACCCGGCTTCGCGGGATCGGTCCAGGTATTCCTGATCGGTGTAAGCGGACAGAATGAGCGTGGGGGCAATGCGCTCAACGGCGAGCGTATGGGCGACTTCCAGCCCATCGAGGCCGGGCATACGGATATCCAGCATTGCAATGGATGGATGGGTTTCGCGAGCGAGTTTCAGGGCCGTGTCGCCATCAGCGGCCTCGGCGACGACCTTGTGACCAAGTGACGCCAGCATTTCTCGCAAGTCCAACCGCGCAATCGGTTCGTCATCCGCGATAAGTATGCGGAGCGCCATAAATGATCCCTTCCGAGGCGAAACATCGCACGTCTCAGCGTTCACCCGCACCAACGGAATGGCTTTCGGTCCGGCATTCGGTCAGTAGTATATTATAACCGAGACGCTCGCTGCGTCACAAGCAGGAGGACGCACATCATGAACTCCGCGACAAAGAAGGCTTCGGGCGCCGACGAACCCTTCGAGCGAAAAAGGCGCATTTCGATCGGGCGTCTGATTGTCTGGCCCGCCGCTTATCTGCTCTTGAGGATGGCCGCCCCATTCATCCGTCTTCCGTTTCCTGCGCTTGCCAATATCGTCGCGACGGTGGTATTTCTGCTCCTGCCCCTGCTCTGGCTGCGCGAGATCAGCCGGAACGCGCCGCGAATTCGTGTTGCGCTTCCGGTTTTCCTGATCCTCGCCGTAGTCTGGGCGGAATTGCTGCTCGGGATGCCGTTCGGCGTTCTCCGACACATTGATTGGCGGCACCACCTCCATGCGGCGCGGTTCATGCTCCTGTTCGACAGGCCGATGGCGGACCTGGCGCTGATCACCGCGGCGGCGCTGATGGGAACGCTCGTTGCCAAAGTGATTTCGGACCCGAAGATGCTGCTGCCGGTCGCGCTTGTCGGCGCCCTCGTGGACTACTGGGGCGTCTACCTGGGTACCACATCCGCGTTCATTAAGGCCTCGCCGAATCTCGTGCGCGCCGTTTCCGCCGGCATTCCAACCTTTGGGGGAGGGCTGACTCAGCGCGGAGTCCAGCCGGCGTCATTCGTGGGATTCGGCGATTGGCTCTTCCTCACGATGTTCCTTGCCGTCGCGTTCCGCTATGACCTTCAGCCGCGCCGAACGTTCTGGGCGCTGCTGGCGTTCCTGGTCCCGGCGATGCTTATCGTCATTTTCGGCGGCCTGGACTATCTGCCGGCAATCGTCCCAATGGCGCTCGCGATCGTTTGCGTAAACGGCAGGCGGCTGAAGATGAGCCGTTCCGAGACGTTCGCCTCGCTCTACGCCTTGCTGATGGTGCTGGCAATGGCCGGAATTTACACGCTGGTGGTGCGACGGCTGAGGTGAACGCGACCGTGGAAGCTCCTAGGAGGCCGATTCCTCCGGATCGGGCTTCAGGTGGTGCCAGACGAAGACACCGAACATCGCCAGCAGCACAACGCCGATGACGACGTCCGCGCCGTGGAAATAACCCGCAATGCGATCGTGCACAGCGGCGAAATCCTTCGAGTTGCGGCCCAGAACGAGGCCGATCCATGCGAGGAAATAGCACCACGGCAATGACCCGACAAATGAGTAGATGATGAACTTGCCGAAAGGCATGCGTGAAATGCCGGCGGGAAGCGAGATGAATGTGCGAACGACCGGCAACAAGCGGCTCCAGAAGATGGCCGCATCCCCGTGGCGGGTAAAGAAGGCATCCGCGCGGTCAAGGTCCCGCATGCGCATCAGGATGTACTTTCCGTAGCGCTTGATCATCGGCCGGCCACCGACAGCGCCAACCCAGTAAGCCAGCGCGGAACCCGCCGCGCAGCCCAGCGCTCCGGCCCAGGCGGCCTGGTGGAAGCCCATCTTCCCCTGCGAGACCAGGTAGCCCGCAAAAGGCATGATCACTTCGCTGGGCAACGGGATGCAGGCGCTCTCAATGGCCATCAGCCCTACGATGCCCCAGGCGCCGCCGGCGCTGATAACCGCGATGATCCATGCAACCACCGGCCCCAGAATAGCCTTCAAACCGTCGCCCTCCATGTTCGCTTCACTGCCCGCAGGAGTATTATAGACGTATGGACTTAATGATCCCGCTGGTCGCCATCGTTGCCACGTTGCTGGTCTTCTGGCTCGGTAGCGCCGCGCGAGCGTTTCCGGTGGCGGCAAACTTCGAGGGGAAATCCATCCCGATCGCGGGCATCGCGGTCGCGATCGGCATTCTTTTCGGCCTGCAGTGGGATTTGGCCTCGAATGCGGGATTCCGCGGGACCGTTTGGACTGGGAAGCCGGCGGTTGCCGGCATCGCTATCCTCGCTTTCGCCGTGCTGGGATACGTTGACGACCGCTGGGGCGATCGCACCGTTTCCGGCTTCGGCGGCCATATCCGCTCGGCCCTGCGCGGCCGAATCACCACCGGTTTCATCAAGTTGTTCGGTGGCGGCCTGACGGCGCTCCTCTGTGGCCGTCTGCTGATGGACTCCGGCTGGGAGGCCGCCGGGACGTTGTGGCTCCTGAAGTCGGCGGTCATCGCTCTCAGCGCCAACGCCCTCAATCTGCTGGACACGCGCCCGGCAAGAGCGGCTTGCGCTTTTGTCGGGCTTGTCGCCGCGAGCCTCGTCTGCGATCGTACCCAGGCTCCGATCATCGCGGCCGGGCTCGGCGCCGCCCTGGCGTGGCTGCCGCTGGACCGGCGCCGTTTGGCGATGCTGGGTGACGCGGGGTCGAACGTGATGGGCGCGTTCCTGGGCGTCACTTTCGTCGCGTACGCACGCTGGGAGGCGGTGGCCTCAGCCCTCGTGGCGTTGGTCGTTTTTCACGTTTATGCGGAGAGGCGGTCGCTGAACGCAGACATCGCCGCCACGCCAACGCTCCGCAAACTGGACGAATGGATAAGGGGCTGAAGCGATGAGGCTTACACTTGCTCTGCTTGCCCTCGTGCTGGTCGCAGCGAAGTCCCCGGCGGGCGAAAATCCCGCTACGGTGGTGGTCATCTATAGGACCAATTGCGACGACTATGACAAGGACGGGACCGGCGACTCGGAACAGATCGCCAGATACTACGCGGCGCGCCGCGGCATCCCGTCGGACCACTTGCTGGGGGTGAAGGTTGAGCTTCCGGGCGGCGCCAACCCGTTCGACAAATATCTCCGCTGGACGTGGGAGTCCTACCGATCCGCGCTTGTGAAGCCGTTGCGCGCGAAACTGAACGCCCTCGGACGCACCCGCATCCAGTATATCGTCACCACATTTGGGTTGCCGTTGCGGGTCCAGGTTCCTACCGGCAAGACGGACATGTCCGCGGATGTCGCCCTTGCGCAGCCATTCCGCATTTCGGAAGACGGGCTCCACAGCGGGCGATATTACGATCTGCAGCCCGATGGAAGGTACGGCGCCCAGCACTTTGAGGCGTTTCGCGCCCGGCACGCCGCATCTGATCCGCCGGACGATATCGGCTATATCGTCTCGCGCATTGATGGCGTGAGCGTGGCGGCCTGCAAATCGCTGATCGACGGCGCCATCTACGCCGACACGTACAAGCTGGATGGCTTTGCCTACGTGGACAATCGATACGGGGTTCACTCCGACGCTGAACTCCGGGCATGGCAGTCCGGCGGGCACTATTTCGCCCTTGCCGACATCGATAAGGGCGTGGAGTCCACGCGGTCCTACTTCCAGGCGGCCAAACTGAAGGTGCGCCAGCAGCCCGACGATGAATCGATCGGCGACAGCAAGGCTGGGCTCAGATACACCGATGGCTCGCCCGCGGACGTCGCGCCGAGGGCGCTTGCCTACGCGGGCTGGTACAATTACGGACGCTACAACGCGGTGTGGGACTGGCTGCCCGGATCGGTGGCTATCGACTTCGACTCGGCGAGCCTCTACGCCCACAACCTCTTCATGGGGAGTTTCGACGGGATGGCCCTCTTCAACGGGGCAAGCGGCGCCGTCGGCTGCTTTGCCGAACCATACGCCAACGGGCACCCGCAACCGGACGTATTCTTCGCGTACTACACCCGCGGCTACACGTTTGGAGAGTCCGCCTGGCTCAGTATGCCGCAGCATCCGTTCGTGGACTTCGCCATCGGCGACCCTCTCATGAACCCATATGGCCGGGGCAGGAGTCGCGATAACGCGATCTCGCTGCCATCTGTCACCGTTAGCACGGGCCACGACGGTTTGCACGTGAGCATCGTGATGACGGGAAAGGCCGAGATTGCGCGTGCCCGAATGGTCGTGGCGGACGCAAGAAACGACAAACTGTTAGCGCCGCCCACGTACCATGACGGTCGCTATCAGCGCGAGTTCGGATTGACCGCACCCCGGCCCCGGTCGGATCACGCCTGGATCGGTGTGGTCGTTACGGATCCGGCCGGCAACACGGCCCGCGTCTGGACGGAGTGGAAGGCTTGAGGAAAGGCCGGGAATCCGCGTGCGGTATTGCATTCCGCGCGCTGGTACGGCAGCCGTCAGGGATGTTGCCTTCCGCCGTCTTGAAACGGCACAATTGCCGTAGCGGACATCGGGCGTGCCGAATCAGGTAATCGTTCCGGCAGCGCCCCCGAACCCACAGGAGGCGTGTTATGAGAGTCCTCGCAGTCGTATCGTCTGTCCTTCTGGCTGGAGCGATGGGGGTGGCGAACTATCCCCCCAATACCGTGAAGGCATTTCCTTTCTCGAACGGTCACCTTCCGGCCGTGACGGTTCCCGTCAACAATCCCCAGACCGACGCAAAGATCCGCCTGGGGCGCCAACTTTATTTCGATACCCGGCTATCCTCGGACAACAGCATCAGTTGCGCCTCGTGCCACAAGCCGGACCACGGGTGGGCAGACACCGGCCCCGTCTCCGAGGGCGTTGGCCATGCCAAAGGCGGGCGCAACTCCCCCTCGGTGCTGAATGCGGCGTACAGCGTCCTGCAGTTCTGGGATGGGCGCGCGATCAATCTTGAGAAGCAGGCCGTCGGCCCCATCCAGAATCCCGTCGAGATGCAGCTGACGATGGATATGGCCCTCGGCCGCCTGAAGGGCATCCCCGGCTACGTGAGTCAGTTCAAGGACGTCTTCGGAACGGAACCGAACGAAGAGGGCGTGGCTAAGGCGATCGCGGCATTCGAACGGACCATCGTGCAGATGGATACGCCCTACGACCGGTACCTTGACGGCGACCGCAAGGCCATGTCTGCGGCGGCCGTTCGAGGGATGGCGCTCTTCAACGGCAGAGGACATTGCACCGCATGCCACAGCGGGCCGTACTTCTCCGATGGGCGGTTCCATAACCTGGGTATCGGTTTCTCCGGCGGCAAATTCGCCGATGAAGGCCGCATGATCGTCACCAAAGACCGCAAGGATCTGGGCGCGTTCAAAACCCCTGGGTTGAGAGGGGTAGCCGAGACGGCCCCGTACCTTCACGATGGTTCCGAGGCCACATTGGCGTCGGTGATCGACCTGTACGACCGCGGCGGCATCCAGAATCCGAACCTGGACCGCGCGATGTTGCCGCTGAATCTCACCGATCGCGAGAAGCACGAACTGGTGGAGTTCCTCAAAGCGCTGAGCGGCCCGCCGCTGAGCAGCGACAAACCGGAACTGCCGGAGTAAACGAGGAGGCTTGAAGATGCGATTCCATAGAACAACCCTTGTTGCGAGCGCGGCGCTTTGTCTGGCACCCACCGTGCCGTCTCACGCGATTCCTGTGTTCGCGCGCAAATATGGCTTCAACTGCACGATGTGTCACTCCAATTTCCCGCGCCTCAATGACTACGGCCAGCGATATCGCATGAACGGTTATAGGCTCATGGGCCGTGAGGACGAGGAGAAGACTGTTTACGAAACCCCCGCCCCGCTGGCGCTGCGGACAAGCGCGACCTTCAACTCGGACAAATTCACTAACACGCCGGGCTCCAACGACGTGAAGCAGTTCCAGGTGAACAATCTGGACATCCTGTCTGCAGGCCTTTTGGACCGGAACATCGGCTACATGCTCGTATACCCGCCGAAGATCGAAGCCTCACGAGGCGTCGTTGGTCAGCCTGGCACTCTGGAAATGGCGAGCGTGGTTCTCTCAAATCCGAAAACGTCGTGGCTCAACGTGAGGGCCGGGCGCTTCGAACCGGGGGCGCTGGCGTTCAGCGTGAAACGGAGTCTTACGTTCTCTCCTTACGAGATATACAACTTCACATTCCCCGGCGGAACCCCGCTCTCCGACACGCAGACCGGCGTGGAACTGGCCGGGTTTGCCCGCGGCGGCACCGCTTACACCGCGGGCTGGCTGAACGGCGCTGCAACGAACAACGACAACCAGAGCGCTGACGATTTCTATATCCATGCTACGCACGTGATCGGTCCCGGAGAGGGGCAAACGGCGGGACAGCGGATCGGCCTGATGGGATATGCGGGCAAGGCCAAGCCGTCGGCTTTCGACGGCCCAACGGACCGCAAGGCAATCAGTCGTATCGGCGTGGATGCAAGCCTCAACTTCAAACAGGTGAACCTGGCCCTCCAGTATCTCCACGGCAAAGACGACAAAGCCCTGTGGGGAACGGCGGACGACGTCAAGTACTCCGGCGGTTTCGCCGAGCTTAGCTTTCTGCCGTCAACCCGCATTGTGGGCTTCGGAAGGTACGACTGGGTGAAGACGCCCCGCTCGGTGAGCGCGGGCATCAAGCGGTGGACAATCGGTGGCAGGTATTACCTCGCCGACAGCATGGCGATCCACGCGGAGTATTCGGACCGCCGCCAGGCACAGCCCGATGACGACAACGCGAAGGAGCGGCTGTTCGTATTCGGACTGGACTTCGGCATCTAGAAACGCTGTCGGGGCCGTCGCGGCCCCGACATGCCTTTTGCTGATAGGGCAGCAAGGCGCGCACCTTCAGCTTGGAGAGAGAGCCTTCGTCATAAAATAGCGGGTCTCGCCCGGTGGAAAGTCCTCGAGGACCCCGAACACGTGGTACCCTTCCCGCTCGTAAAAGGGCTGCGCCTGGAAGCTGAACGTGTCCAGCCACACGTTTGTGCAGCCTCGTCGCCAGCCCTCGGCCTCGACGGCGCGCAGGAGCCGCGTCCCGATTCCCTGTCCGCGCCATTCCTCCGCGACCGCCAGCGTGGCAACGTGCAGCCAGCCATGCATCGTTTCGGCGTGTACCCCGCCCACGACCGCGCCATCTGCATCGCGCGCGATAACGGTAAGCGGCGCCCGGTTCGTCGCCCCGATGCGGGACTCATTGTGCCGGCGCAGAAACTCGTGTACCGCCAGCGCATCCTCCCGCGCTGGCTGCAAATGCACAGTGATGTTCACGCTGTGTGGAGGTTCTGTCACGGTAACCACATCTCCGGTGCCATGAAGGTGCTACTTATCTGTCACTGTCAACGCCGGGTTCCCGGATTGAAGTGCCCGATCGAAGCTCTCAACGTCTCGGACACGCAACTCGAGGCTCCCCACGCCGCCCGACATGTCGCGGTATTCCAGCAGGCGCCCTCGCTTACGCCAGCCTGTATGAGTAACCGCCGAGATGCTCGCCAAAGGTATGCGGTTCTCCAGCCCGTTCTCACGGCCGGTCCATATGAGGCGGAACGGCCAGCCCGGCCGGGTCCAGAGCTCGTCGTCCGTAACAGTCACTTCCAAGCAGTTACTCGCACCACCGAACCGAGAGAATACCGAACGAAAGGAGCGTCCAGAGGCGGAAGCCTCGCGAAATCGAATCTCGCGAGGTGGTTCGGTCGGGAAGATATCGCCCCTCAGTTGGTTACGAAGGGCATGCAGTGCGAATAGGGCGATCACCATGAGGAACAGAGCAGCCATATAGATCAGGAAGTCGTTGGGATGGTTGAAGAGCCTGATGCCCAAGCGTGTGCGCAAAGGCAACCCGAAGAAGATCGCCAGAAAGAGAACTGTGTAGACGACGGACAGGAGCTTTATGAGGCGGTCGATGAGGTCGTACAGCGGTGTTCGTGGGCGGATCGGCATTTGCGAGTCTCTTTTCCTGATTCGGTTGGAGTTGGGTGTTACACTGCCCCGAAGTAGATGGCGTCCGGGTGGTGGATCACTAGCGCGGCGGTGCTCTGGTCCGGGACCAGTTGGCCGGCTTCCGTAACCTCCATGCCTAGTTCCTCACCGGCCGGCAGCAGTGTGAACAGCGTGTGGTGCTGTTCCAGGTCCGGGCAGGCGGGGTATCCCCAGCTATACCGGTGCCCCTGGTTTCGCGGGATGCCTAACTCGTCCGCAATCCGGCGGTGCATCCACTCGGCGGTGGCTTCCGCGGTCTCAACGCTGAGCCCATGAAGGAAATACGAGAGGCTGTAATCGCCTGCCTTGTTCAAGGCCTCGCATATCTCAGTAGCGCGCGGGCCAACCGTCACGACCTGCAGCGGCAGCACATCGGTCCGATCGGCGGACAGGTAATCGGACAGGCACAGGTATGGCGGCCCGGCCTGTCGCGGGAAGTCGAAGCGGGCGACCTCCTTGTTATGGTCAGCGGGGTCGAATACCACTACGGATTCGCCTTCCCGGCGCGCCGGGAAATAGCCGTAGACCGCCTTTGGCGCCAACCAGCCTTCGGCCTCACATTGCGCCTTGAGTTCGGCCAGTTTCGGTTCGAAAGTGTCGCGCTTTAGCGCCTCATACTCATCGCCCTTGGCGTTCTTTGCGCCCCATTGAAGGCGGTAGAGCTCGTTCAGGTCGAGGAGCGGCCAGATCTCGCTGAGCGGAATTCCGGGGACGACCCTGGTGCCCCAGAACGGCGCGGTCGGGATGGGCGCATCGGCCACTTTGGAGCGTTCCTGCGCCGGCGCGGCGGCGCGGCGAGCTGCCTTGTCGGCGTCCCGTCCGAATGTTCGCGCGGCGTCCAGGAGCGTTTGCTCGTAGAGAGCCTCCCGGGCATCGCCGTCCGTGAGCCGGTCCATCTTGTCCAGCCCCTCGAAAGCATCTTTGCAGTAATAGATTCCTGCGTTGTACGCGCGGCCCTCCGCCACATAGAGCGCACGATGTCCGAAGGCGGGGTTGATGGCGGCACCGCCGATGATGACCGGTATGCTCAGCCCGCGTTTGTCTAACTCCTTCACGCAGAGCGGCATCTGTTTGCTCGTGCTCACGAGAAGGGCGCTCAGGCCGATCGCGTCCGCGCCAACTTCAACGGCTTTCTCGATGATGGTGTTGATGGGGACCTGCTTACCGAGATCGTAAACAGTGTAGCCATTGTTCGACAGGATGGTATTCACCAGTGATTTCCCGATATCGTGAACGTCGCCGAAGACGGTCGCCAGGACGAGCTTGCCCTTTGTGGAGCCTTCCTTCTTCTCCAGGTACTGCTCCAGGTGGGCGACGGAGGCCTTCATTACCTCGGCGCTCTGGAGAACGAACGGCAGGATCAGCTCGCCGGCGCCGAATTTGTCACCGACCTCCTTCATCGCCGGCAGCAATACGTTGTTCAGCACATCGATGGCGCCGTCGGCGCGGCGGGTGCCCGCTGCCTCCCTGTCACTCAGGGCGGTCTCGATATCTTCGGTCACGCCGTCGCGCTTCCGGTGGAGGATCCGGTAGTGGATGCGCTCCTCGACGCTCAGGCCTTCCATCGGATCCACTCGTCCGGCGCTGGCGTCTGGAGCGTCCACAGTCTCGAAATAGCCGATGTAGCGGGCGAGGGCGTCCGGGCGGCGGTTGAGAACCAGGTCATCGGCCAGGTCGCGCTGGTCGGCGTCCACCTCGGAGTAGGGAGTGATGTGCGCCGGGTTGACGATAGCCATGTCCAGGCCGGCCTTGACGGCGTGGTGCAGGAAGACGCTGTTGAGCACGGCGCGCGCGTGCGGGCTGATGCCGAACGACAGATTGCTCACGCCAAGGATGGTCATCGTGCCGGGCAGTTCGGCCTTGATGCGTCTCAGGGCGTTCAGATTTTCCACGGCGGAGTTTGCCAGGTCCTCCTGGCCGGTGACGACCGGGAATACCTGCACATCATAGATCAGCGTGTCCGGCGTCATGCCGTACTCGCCGACCACGATATCGTACAGTTTTCGCGCCACGTTGAACTTCGCCTCGGCGGTCTTCGCCATCCCGTTCTCGTCGATGGTCATCGCCACGACGGCGGCGCCGTGCTCGCGCAGGATGGGCAGCCATTTGTCCACGCGTTCCGAGCGGTTCTCCAGGTTAATGCTGTTGACGATGGCGCGGCCTGGATATATCTTCAGCGCGGCCTCCATCACGTCGGCCTCGGTAGTGTCAATGACCAACGGCGCCTCGATGCCCATCGCGAGGGTCTTGACCAGTTTCACCATCTGGTCTCGCTCGTCCTGGCGCTCGGTCATGGCCACGCACACATCCAGAACGTGCGCGCCGCCGTCCACCTGCTCGCGGGCAACGTCGAGGCAGCCATTATAGTCGTCCTTGAGGAGAAGGCGCTTGATCTTGCGGCTGCCCACCGAATTGACCCGCTCACCCACGATGAGCGGCGCCGGTACCTGCTGCATATCGAACCGCCGCATGCCGGACGACACACCGGGAACGTAATAGGGGCAGTCTTCCGTATCGGCATTCGTAACTTTGGCGCCGTCGAACGCCGACCAGAAGCGACGGGGCTTGTCGCGGTACGGCGCGATGGCATCGTTGACCGCCGCCATATGCTCATGCGTGGTCCCGCAACACCCGCCGACGATGTTGACACCGAAATCGCGCACGAACTCCGCCATATACGCACTGAACTTATCCGGCGTCTGACGATAAACCGCTTCGCCATCCGGCCCCTGCTCGGGGAGTCCGGCATTTGGGAGGCACGACACCGGCAGTGAAGCGTTTTCCGTGAGGTAGCCTATGGGATCGCGGAACATCTCGGGGCCGGCGGAGCAGTTCAGGCCGATGACATGGATCGGAAGCGCCTGGAGAGTTGTCATCAGCGCGGCGATGTCCGTTCCAAACAGCATTTTGCCGTTCTCCGGTACAAGGAACACCTGGGCCATCACCGGCACGCGGCGCAATCCGTTCCGGAAGGCCCGCTCGAAGCCGGCGATACCGGCCTTCAGTTCCAGAACGTCGAAAGAAGTCTCCAGAAGGAGGACGTCCGCGCCGCCCTCGACCAGCCCGGTCCCCTGTTCAGCAAAAGTGTCCGCCAGTTCGTCGAAAGTGATCTTCGACAAAACGGGGTCGTTTCCGCTGGGAAGCCGTCCCGTGGGGCCGCAGCTGCCGACGACGAATCGCGGGTGTTCCGGCGTGGAGAAGCGGTCCGCCACAGTGCGGGCTATCGCGGCGGCAGTGCGGTTAAGTTCGCGGGTATCCTCTCCGAGGCCGTATTCGGCCAGGCGAAGCCTCGTGCCGTTGAAGGTATCCGTCTCCACCGCGTCGCACCCGGCTTGGAAAAAGCGCGCATGAATCTCCTCGATGACGTCCGGCCGCGTTCGAACGAGAATCTCGTTACAGCCATGCAAGCCGCCGAAATCGGCGTCATTCAGCCCGAACGTCTGGATCGACGTGCCCATGGCGCCGTCGAACAACAGCACGCGCGTCTTCAATGTGTCTAGAAAGCGGGAATTCATAAGGTCATTCTAACACGCAGGACGAATGCCGCGTGCCGGGAACGTGGAAAGGCAGACGGGGTTCACGGCGCCTGCACGGCGGCAAAGGCGACGTCGATGGCTGCCAGTTCGTCGGGAGTCAGCATCTGCTGCGTGAGACGGAACACGATGTTGTCTTCCTTGTAGATGTGTTTCTGAAAGGCGCGGACCAACTGCTTTCCGGCCAAACGAACGGCTTCAGGCGCGCCCGGGGCGCCCGCCTCCCAATGATCTACCTCGTCTGCGAAGCGATCGACCAACTTGCGCAGCACGCCATGTTCTTCGGTGAGCACGTACACGGGTCCGCCGACGATGGGGGCATTCTCGGCGGGGAAGACGCGCGAGATCGCGGGAAATAACGCCTGCTCCTCGCGCTTGAAATGGAACCACACCTCGTGAGTGATGAACTCCAATGCGTTCCTGAGCGCGATGGCGGTATCGGGATCGGCCGGGTCAGAGACGGAATCAAGGTTCACGAGCAGTTCTTCAAGACGCCGTGACACCTCTTTATGATCCGCCCGCAGCCGTCCAAGCGCCGTTTCCTGGTCCATAGGTTCGCCCTCCTTGCGTTCATCGGAAAGGACGGATCGCGCAGCCCCGTCATTTGACAAACACGTCACTACGGGGGCTGGTGCCAGGAGAATGGGAGCCTGATGTCTCGCTGGGTTAATGGAGAGCCCGCGGGCCCGCCGGAATTGCCGCGCACTTCAGAACGAGAGAACCCTGTCCGCACGCCCGATCAGATCGTGCAGCGCCTTCATGTCGGACGTCTGGTAAATGTCCGAGGCGCCGAGACCGTGATTCTGGAGGCAGGTGCCGCATGCGAGAACATCGCCGCCCTCGTGGATGAATGCCCGCGCCTTTCCGGGCAGACCAAACCAGCTGTCATCCGCGCGGCCAATCTCAACGGCCTCGCCCATCAGGAAGACGGTCACGGCATCACCGGATGCAAGGGAAAACGCGCCGAGACGAAAGGCATTGCTCATCGTCTCGGCGTTAAGTGAATTGAGAATCAGCGCAAGGTGCATCGGTTCTCCCCGCTACAGCTCAGTTTGCAGGACCTTCTCCAGGACCTTCTTCAGCGTCGCCCGTTCGGCGTCCGTCGCCTCGATGAGCGGGCGGCGCAGGCCGCCGACCGGGAAGCCAACCATCTCGAGCGCCGCCTTGACCAGGATCGGATTCGGCGCGGCAAAGATGCCTTCGAAGATAGGCATCAGGTGGTGGTGTAACGCCACCGCCCGGGCCGGAAGGCCATCGAAATGCGCGGTTACCATCTCCTTGATCTGCGGGCCGACGATATGGGAAGCCACGCTGATGACACCGCTTCCGCCCAGCGCGAGTATCGCGAGCGTCGCGGAGTCGTCGCCGCTGTACAGAGTGAAATCTGGGGGCGTGACCTCCAGATATCGGCTCACCTGATCCATGCTTTTCGCCGCTTCCTTGACGCCGATGATGTTCGGCACGTCGGCGGCCAGACGCCCGAGGGTCTCCGGCTCAAGGTTGCGGGGCGAGCGCGGCGGGATATTGTAAAGGATCACCGGCAGCGATGTCGATTCGGCGACGGTGCGAAAGTGCTGGTAAAGGCCTTCCTGCGGCGGATTGTTGTAGTAGGGTACGACCAGCATGATTCCGTCCACGCCCGCCTTCTCGGCATTACGCGTGAGTTTCTGGCTTTCGTTCGTGGAGTTGGTTCCCCCCCCGGCAACAACGGCTACACGCTTGCCGACCGCCGCAACGACCACCCGGGCCAGAACAGAGTCCTCTTCGTGGGACAGTGTGGGCGATTCGCCGGTCGTGCCGCTTACCACGATACCGTCGCTGCCGCTGTCCGCCAGTCGGTTGGCCAGTTCGGCCGCCCGGTCGTAATCAATCGAACCGTCCTCTTTGAACGGTGTCACCATCGCGGTGAGCATGCGCCCGAACCGCGGTCCTTCTGTGTATAACATTTGGGGCTCTTTCCTTGTGGAGGAAATGGGGAAACGGAGAAATGAGGAAATCGCGACAACCGCGTTACCACATTTCCTCGTTTCCCCATTTCCGCTCTGCGCTGTTATCCGATATAGCCCTGCTCAGCCAGCATCTCCGCGGTGAGCACGCAACCCTTGGCCGCTCCCATCTTGGTGTTGTGGCTCACCAGAACGTATTTGATGCCGTTGGGGAGCGCCGCGTCTTCGCGGATGCGGCCTACCACGGTAGTCATTCCGTCTTCCAGAAGGCGATCCCACTTGGGCTGCGGGCGGAAAGGGTCATCGGTAACGGTGATCATGTTGCACGGGGCGCTCGGAAGGTGCTTTGCCGCTTCGCCATTGAAGGCCACCATCGCCGCTTTGACTTCCGCCGGCGTTGCGTGCTTGTCCAGCGCCACGAACACGCTCTCGGTGTGTCCGTCCTGAACGCCGACGCGCGTACAGGTGCAAGACACGCCGAACGCGCCGTCGTGGATCGCTTCGCCGCTGAAGGCGCCGAGGATCTTTTTCGTCTCGAGCTGGACCTTCTCCTCTTCCTTAGGGATATAGGGGATCACGTTATCCAGGATATCCAGCCCCAGCACGCCGCCGCTGCGGCCCGCACCGGAAATGGCCTGCATAGACGTCATCAGGACGGTCCTGATGCCGAACGCTTCCGCCAATGGCTTCAGCGTGATCGCCAGGCCAACCGTGGTGCAGTTCGGGTTAGGCGTGATGAAGCCCTTCCAGCCGCGCTTCTTCCGTTGAACGTCCAGGAGTTTCGAGTGCTCGGGATTTACATTCGGGATCAGCAGAGGCACGTCATCGTCGTATCGGAACGCCGAGGCCGTGCTGATGACCGGTGTGGTGACCGCGTATTTGGGTTCCAGTATGCGCGCGGTATCCGCCTCCAGCGCTGTGAAGATCACGTCGTAGTCCGCCGCATCGATCTCGGAGGAGAGCAGGACCGTCATGTCCTTGATCTCGGGCTTCGGCTTCTCCTCGCAAAACCACTGCGATGCTCCGTTCGCGGCGCGCGTGGCGTCGCCGTACTTCTTGCCGGCGCTGCGCTCGGATCCGGCGAGCCCGGCGATCTTGATGAACGGATGGTTCTGCAGCGCGACGATAAACTGCTGGCCGACGATCCCCGTCGCCCCAACGATACACGCTTTCAATATCTTCTTAGCCATCTTACTCCTCTAACTCACGCTTGGCGCATAGCCGCCAAACGTCCGACCATATTACCCCACAGGGACTCCCGTTCGTGAGCGCCCCCGACATCATCACGTCTCCAATAACGCGTCGAGCCCGTACACCAGGCCGGAGCGTCCGCCGATCCGCCGGATCCCCAGCACCACACCGGGCATGAACGATGACCGGTCCAGTGTGTCATGCCGAATCGTCAGCGTCTGGCCCTGGCCGCCGAAGATGACCTCCTGGCTGGCCACGAAGCCGGGCATTCGAATACTGTGGACCTTGATGCCCTCGAAGTCGCCGCCGCGGGCTCCTTCAAGGATCACTTTCTGCGTTGCATCGGGCGATGCGCCGGTCCGGGCCGCCGCCACTATCTCGGCGGTTTTCATCGCCGTACCGCTGGGCGCATCGAGCTTCTTATTGTGATGCATCTCGATGATCTCGCAGTCCGGCATGTGGCGGGCGGCCGCCTTAACGAACTGCATCATCAGCACGGCGCCGATCGCAAAGTTCGGCGCCACCAGGCATCGCGCATCGTTTGTTGAGCACAACTGGCGGATCTCCGTGAGATCGGCGTCGGTCAGGCCCGTCGTGCCCACAACGGCGTTGACGCCGTCGCCCAGCACCAACCTGAGGTTATCCATCACGGAAGCCGGTTGCGTGAAGTCCACCACAACGTCCGGGGTTGTCCGGTATAGAGCGTCGGACAAACCGGGCTGCACGTCCACGCCGAGGCGCCCGACCCCGGCCAGAACGCCGGCATCCGTGTCCGGATTCGCTGCCGCAAAGGACGGATCAATAGCGGCGACCACTTCCATGTCGGCCTCGGCCGAGATGGCCCGGACCACTTCACGCCCCATTCGCCCCGCTGCGCCGGTCACCAACACTTTCAACTTGTTTGCCATATGCGTATGTCCCGTCATGTCCAGTGGTGCATCCGGCGTTCACCCCGCCCGTTTCGTAGCGTCATTCCGGCTGCCGGTCCGCCGCCGTCACGCCTCTGCGCTGCCTTCATGCTCCGGCCCGATCACCGTGAGGCTCCATTCGTCCTCGTTCAACACGCGGTCTGCCACAGCCTTCACGTCGTCGTGCGTTACGGACATCACCTTCTCGACAACCTCTTCCATCGGGATGACGCGGTCGAAGTACATCTGCGATTTCGCCATTCGGCTCATACGGCTGCTCATGCTCTCAAGGCTGAGCACCAGCGCGCCCTTGATCTGGTTCTGCGCGCGCTGGAACTCGTCGGCGTTCAAGCCTTCCTTGCGCACGTGCCGGGCTTCCTGCCGGCACAGATCGAGCACGTCATCCAGAGTGTCCGGACTGGTGCCGGCGTAGATGGCGTAAAGGCCGGTATCCGCGTAACTGTGCGGGTAGGAGCCGACGCTGTATGCGAGGCCGCGCTTTTCCCGGATTTCCTGGAAGAGGCGGCTGCTCATTCCGCCGCCCACCGCTGCGTCCATCACCGCGAGGGCGTATTTTGTGTCGTCATATTGGTCGGGCCCCCTCGTTCCGATGCAGAAATGCACCTGTTCGGTGGTCCGCTCGTAGCGTACGTCCCGATTGGAGCCGTTCAAGGGCGCCGAAGGAAGGCTCTCCGCAGTGCCGCGCCGGCTGCCCAGCGTATCCTTGAACAGATCCACCACGTCCGCATGCTTCAGATTGCCCGAAGCCACCACGTATGTGCGGTTCGGCTGGTACCAGCGGTTCATGTATGTTACGAGGTCATCCCTCTCTAACGCGCTGACCGTTTCCGGCGTTCCGATAACCGGCCGGCCGATCGGGTGGTCCGGGAACAGGTTCTGCACGAACAGATCGTGCACAAGTTCGTCCGGGGTATCCTGGTATCGCTTGATCTCCTCGAGGACGACGTTGCGCTCGCGGCCCAGTTCCTCGGGATCGAGCAGCGAGTTCAGGCACATGTCGGCCAACACGTCAGCGGCGACGGGAAGGTGCTCGCTCAGCACACGAGCGTAATAGCACGTGTATTCCTTGTCCGTCCCCGCATTCAGCTGCCCGCCTACAAAATCCAGTTCCTGGGCAATCTGCAGCGCGGAACGCTTTTCGGTCCCTTTGAAGAGCATGTGCTCAATGAAATGGGAGATGCCGTTGTTGCGGGCATCTTCCTCGCGCGACCCCACCTTGAACCACAAGCCCAGACTAACCGACTGGACGTAGGTGACTTCCTCAGTGACGATGGTGACGCCGTTATCGAGTTTCGTGGTTTCAACCATAGTGCGTGTTGGCCCCTCCTCCGGGGCGATTCTGTCAATTACCGGTTCTTTCAATATATGGGCAGGCTCGCAGTATGGGCAAGGCGCAGACCAGGAGGTCGCTACCTTACGGGGCGTGGCGGGCGCGACCTCCGGGGGCAATGTATCGTCTAAGAGTCGATATTCCTGCACGAAAGGGAACAGGCATGAGAACTGAACTGATCCTGGCCGCGGCGCTTATCGCCGGGCTCGCCGCAGCGGCCGCCAACGCCGCCCCACGTACGGACATACCCATCAAACACTTCGTCTACATCATTCAAGAAAACATTACCTTCGACCATTACTTCGGCACTTACCCCGGCGCCGACGGTATTCCGAAAGGCGCCAGATTCGCCTACAAACCGGACGGGCCGAAAGAGGTTGCCCCGTTCCACCTGGCGCAGACTTCCATTCCCCGCGACCTGAACCATTCGTGGCAGGCCGCGCACGTGGCGTACAACGGCGGGAAGATGGACGGGTTCCTGTGGGCGGAATGGCCGCGGGCCCTGGCGTACTATTGGAAAGGAAAACTCCCGGAGCCTGATCCTGAGGACGTCTTCCCGATTCCCGGGATTCCGCGCCAGCCCGTGCGCCGCCCGGCGGCTGCCGCCAGGGGGGCGGTGGGTGAAGGCGCGGCCGTCGCGGGCGGTCAGGCGAACGCCGGAGCGTTGGCCCGCAACACGCCACCGCAGGCGCCGACGCCAAAGTGGGTCCTCAATACCCTTTCGTACTACGACTACCGCGAGATTCCCAACTACTGGGAGTATGCGCGGCGTTTCACTTTGTGCGACGCGTTCTTCTCATCCCTGGCCGGACCCAGCGAGCCGAACCACCTTTACACCGTTGCCGCCCAGTCCGGCGGGCTTGTGAATAACCCCATGCGGGATGTTGCCGGCCAGGAAGGCGTCTACGATTTCCCGACGA
The DNA here is from genome assembly GCA_036504095.1 of Armatimonadota bacterium. Lineage (NCBI taxonomy): Bacteria > Bacillati > Armatimonadota > Armatimonadota bacterium. The sequence goes on from DASXVS010000013.1 coordinate 28,201, forward strand.
TGGCCGAGCTGCTCTCCGGTTCCGGCGTGACATGGAAGTATTACGATCAGAAGCCCAACCCGAAGAAGCAATCACTCTGGAACCCACTTCCGGGTTTCAAGGCGTTCCAGAAAGATCCGAAACTGATGGATCACCTCGTATCGCTGGACGAATTCGCCAGGGATATCCAAACCGGTAATCTTCCGGAAGTGTCGTGGATCGTACCCATCGGCGCCGACAGCGAGCATCCGCCGGCAGACTCCGCCCGCGGCATGTGGCATGTGACCGGCCTTGTAAACGAGGTCATGAAGAGCAAGTACTGGGACGATACCGCGATCATCGTGACGTGGGACGATTACGGCGGGTTCTATGACCACGTGAAGCCGCCGACCGTGGACGCGTACGGTTTCGGCCCGCGAGTGCCGGCCCTGGTGATCTCCGCCTGGTCAAAGCCCGGCCACGTGAACCACACGACGTTCGACTTTACCTCACCGCTGAAACTGATCGAGACGAAATTCGGCCTGAAGCCCCTCACGGACCGGGATCGAAAGTCGAAAGACATGCTGAACTGCTTCGACTTCAAACAGAAACCGCTGAACCCGGTCGTCATCACCAGCGACACCAAACTGGACTTCAGCGACTTCGAATTGATGAAGCAGGAACGATGAACGAGGAATCCCGGACTCGGGATTCATCGTTCTCGCGTGGCTTTGACGGAGAACAGCAGCGCGATCTTCCCGTCGTGTTCCTTCAAGCGGTACTGGCCGTCTTCGCATTTCGTCACGAAGGGCGGATGCGGGACGGTTGAGTAGGGAAACTCGTGCAGGAAGTCGATTCGCAGGCCGGCGCCGATGAGGGCGTTCACCACGTCTGCCAGAGTGTGCGCCCAACCGTGCTCAACGCCCTTGATGGGTTCGTCCGTGGCGTACGAGCCAACGACTTCCTCCACCCAGGGCTCATCGGTGTGGAAGTACGGGAAAACCATTTCGAGGTCGGGTTCGCTGCCTTCATAGACGCAGCCCATCGGGTGGAAATCGACGATATGAAACGCGCCGCCGGGTTTGAGGAAATGGGCGATGACCTTCGCCCAGCGGGCAAGGTCCGGCAGCCAATAGATGGCTCCGTACGACGTGAAGACGATGTCAAATGCGCCGGACAGGTTGTTCGGCAGGTCATAGACGTCCGACAGGACGAAGGTTGCCGGAAGGCCGCAGGTTTCGGCGATGGAGCGCGCGGCCTCTATGGCCTTGGGAGAGAAATCCGCGCCTGTTGCGATCGCGCCGAGGCGCGCCCAGGAAAGAGTGTCCAGGCCGAAGTGGCACTGCAGATGGAGGAGCGACTTGCCGGCTACATCGCCAACCTCGTCCAACTCTACGGAGTGCAGACGATTGCCGCCGGCGATGAAGGCCGGCACGTCGTAATGCGGCCCCGAGACGTGCGCCTCCGCCCACTTATCCCACAAATCGCGGTTTGAAGCGATGTAATCGTCCATACGGGAATACTGTCCACAGGGACACAGAGGCACAGAGATTGGACTCTGTGCCTCTGTGTCCCTGTGGTTGCGACTCTTCTTACACCGAATTGCACATGCCGGACTCCAGATACTTGATGGCATCTCTCGCCGAGTAGGAGTCATTCTCGTCCTTCATCAGGTGAGGGAGGAACGAGTAATCATCGCCCAGAGTGACGAGGGGGCGTTCGAAGTCGCCATCCTTGAATACCTGGGGGAGGCCGATATCCGCCATGAGGCCGTTGCAGAGGCATTTGGTCCCTTCCGTCGCCTCCAGCTTTCCGCCCTTCGCGACGTAAACCTCGGTGGGTTCCGCCGAGCAGCGGTAGCCGATGGTCCCATCTTCCTTCTTGTACAGGGATTGCAGGTAGCCGATATCGCAGATGCGGGTGCGCGCCTCGAAGACCCCCTGGTCTGCAAGGGATCCCGGCAGCGCCGCGACCTTGAACGGGAAGCCGGACGAAGATGCGCGGGCATCGGTGACGATGTTCAGTTCCTTGCGGTATGCCGCGCGGCGGAGCTCCTTCCGGATAGCGGGAACCAGACCGGACTCGTCGCACAGCGCGAAGATGCTTCCGGCCTGGATGCCCTGCGCGCCCGTGGCCATCACTTCCTGCCACCGTTCCGGCTTCGCGTATGAGCCGGCCAGCCAGAAGGGCAGGTCAAGCTCGCGCATTTTGGCAAAGTCCACAAGGTCGCGTTCGCCGTAGATGGGTTCGCCGCGTTCGTTGAACTGCGCCTTGCCGCGCGGCGGAGCGTTGTGGCCGCCCGCCGTGGGGCTCTCCACCACGAATCCGTTGACCACCCCTGAGGATTTGTTCTTGAGCATCAGTCCCAGCGTGGCGGACGAGATGATCGCCAGAAACTGCGGACGCTTGAGCGGCGCCGCACCCAGCGGGAGAATGGTGGAAGGGTCGAACGTCGAGCGAAAGTCGTCTTCAGGCCCGGCGCCGTCTACGGAAAGGCGATAGGAGGACGGCTGGTGAAGCGCCAGGGTGTCGAGCGCGCCGGGAATCTGGGTCGGGATGCCGGCGCCCATGAGGACGTAGGCGACGCCCGCCAACATGGCGCCGTACAGCGAAGGCAGGTGCTGCATCTGGATTTTCTCCAGGAGGTTCATGCCCACCGGGTTGTCGTGTCCCTCTCGCGCCAGCCAGACTTCGGTGAAACTCGCGCAGACGCATAGTTCGGTCAGCTCGCGCGGCGGCTTGATGGTGAACTTCGGGAGCTGCCGGAAGCGTTCTTTCGCCGCCCTGCCGGCCTCGACGTAGTACTTCTTGAGCACACGCTGGGCGATCTCGGGCGTCGGAAAGTGCTCCAGGGCGCGCCGCATGTGTCCACCGATATCGCCGTTCTGCAGATTGCGGGCGAAAACCTGCGTGATGCCGACACCCGAGACGACGCCAAGGTGGCCAGTCTTGGACACCTCTCTGGCAAGCCTCCAGCCGGAGACGCCGATACCCATCCCTCCCTGTATCAGGCGGGGATTCCTTGACTCCATATCTTTATCCAACCTCGATCGTGTCCTATGTTACAGGGGCCGCACGCGCAACCCAATGGGGGTGCCATCTGAAATGATGCCGCCCACCCCATTATACGGCATAGAGGGGCTTAAGTACACGGGATTGTGACCGGGGAACTGAGGAAGCCGATGGAGCGTAGGAAAACACGGCCATTCACGAGGCCAAGAGGTCGAACGCCACGGCGGCCGCCGGATGGGTCTATTGCGGAAATGGGGAAACAAACCGGAGCGGTTCGTTTCCCCATTTCTTCATTTGTGGTCCCGTGTCGGGCACGGAGGCCCGACCTACCGGGGATTACTCACCCTTTTTGAGGCGGAAGCGGAAGCCCACCGGGCCCTAAGGATTTGGTTCCAGGCCGGATACCTTGCGGGCGATGCGGACGGCATCCAGGAGGTCTATGGTTCCGCCGGGCAGAATGTCCAGCCGCGTATTGTCGGCTCCAATGGAAGCGAAGTAACCCGACCAAGTGGCGAGGGCTCGTCGGACATCCCCGAGTACAAACGAAGACGGACCGACCACGCCGTACTCGTAGGCGCCCAAGTCCACGTGCGTTCCGATGACCCGTGGCTTGCCGTCCAGATCCAACTGGCCCAACGTTACCACGCTGTCGTCTCCCGCATCAATGCAAGGTGAGCCCGCGAGTAATCGGTAGCCGCCCGCCGTCCGGTTCACGAACAACGGATCCTGGCTGATATTCCCCTGTCCGGTAGGCGGTGTGTAGGCCGAATAGTCCCCTGCCGTGTTGCCGTAGACGTCGTTATGCGAGAACGTGGAGACCGTGTTGCCAAACACGATCACACCGAAGGTGCCATTGTAGGCCACGATGTTGTTGATGAGATTGGCAGTGCCGCCAGGCACGTGTACACCGTCTCCTGCGTTGGACGCGATCGTGTTGTTGGTCAGAGTAGACGTGCCGCGGGTCAGATACACGCCTATGTCTTGATTGCCAATGATAGCGTTGTTGGTGAGAGTGGCCGTGCCGGCGACGTATACGCCAACGCCGCGGTTGTTGTTGACAGTGTTGTTGGCAAGAGAGGCCGTGCCGAGATCGACAACGATGCCGCGATAACGGATGCCACTGACGGAGTTGTTTGTGATGGTTGCTGTAGTGCCGTACACATATACGCCGTAACCACAGTTTCGGATGTGGAAACCGTCCAGGGTGATGTTCAAACAGCGGCAGTTGACCACTTTACTCACGCTATCTCCGCCTCCGTCGAGCACGGTTTCGTTCGCTCGCCAGTCCCTCTGGCTCCGTTGTGTCTCGGTCCCTGTAAAGCCGCCGTACATGGCCACGCCCGCTTGTGGCGTCAGGTCGGTCTCCGAGTACGTTCCCTGCGAAACCCATACTTCGTCGCCGCTGTTCGTGGCCCCGTCGAGTCCCGCTGTGACAGTCAGGAAGGCGGTGGACCATGCCGTCCCGTCATGCACAGATCCCGAGGCGTTCTTGTCAACGTAGACAACGGCGGCGGATGCCGGCAGGGCGGCGACCAGCAGCAATGGCGAGGACTGCACAACCGAAATGAACAGCGAGCGAAGATATCTCATAGCACACCTCACGTGGGTTGGGGACGACCGCAACCCTTGTCAGTCGGCAGAGGGCGTCAGTTATCGGCAGCACTGGAGAGGAGTCTCGGAGAGCCACACGCGAGTGTTCGCGAAGTCCACGCTCTCTTGCTGTAAATCATATCACACCCGGTAGCTTTCTACAACTCGCAATTGGAGTAGTAACGCGGAAATGGGGAAACGACCACGTTGGTTCGTTTCCCAATTTCCCTTCGCGCGTTCCTCGCCCTTTTTGGGGCGGATGCCGAAGCCTACCTGGCCCTACGGGTTTGCTTCCAGCCCGGTCGCCTTGCGCGCGATGCGGATCGCATCGACGAGGTCGATATGGTCAAGGGGTGCCTCCGGGTTACCGTTGGTCGTATCCCACGCGGAGGCTGTGTCCAGTCCTCCGACCAGGTGCAAAGCGTGAACCGTGTCCGTCCACGCATACGGAGCGCCCGCGACATCGAACGGCTCGCTGTCTACGGGTGGTAGGCCCGGGAAGACCGCTCGAAGCACGTAGCCACGCCCGCGCTGGCTCAGGCCAAGCCCCGTGAATGTGGCAACTCCGTTCACGCAGTTCACCGTGGTGGTGCCCGACAGGTATGAGCCGCTCGCGCCGGTTCCCGGCTTCACGAAGATCGTTACGGGGCCGGGGACGTTCATTGCAGCGCCATCTGTGCCACGGACTTGGATAACGGGCTGCGTGGCCAGTGCGGAGCCGGTGCCGACAGCTGGCTGTACCGTGAATAATAGAGCTGCTACCACTGGGTCAGCCGTCACCGCTAGGTTGTGATATGTACCGGCGCTCACATGTCCCACGCCCGTGAGACCCGTTACTCGCACGGGGACTGTGTGCGAGGAGGTTGTTCCGTCGCCCAGCGCTCCCGAAGCGTTGCTCCCCCACGCCCACAACGTGCCGCCCTTTGTGACGGCCAAGCTGTGGGAACCGGCCGCGCTGATTGCCTGTGCGTCGATGAGGCCTGTTACCTGCCCGGGAGTGAGGCGCTGTGTTGTTGATCCGTTCCCCAACTGGCCGTCATAGTTGTACCCCCACGCCCAGACAGTGCCGTCCAGTTTCAGAGCCAGGCTATGATGCCCTCCGGCGCTGACGTCACTAACATCGGTGAGGCCGGCAACGGTTACTGGGGATGATCGCGCGGAAGTCGTTCCGTCGCCTAATTGCCCACTAATATTACCACCCCAAGCCCAGACCGTACCGCCCTGGACGACGGCCAGCGTGTGGTCAAAGCCGGCGCTAATCGCAATGACATTGGTAAGCCCCTGCACAATGGTAGGTTGAGTTCGATTCGTCTTCGTGCCGTCGCCCACCTGGCCGTTTGCATTGTAACCCCAGGCCAGCACAGTTCCGTCCGACTTGACGGCTACAGAGTGGTTCGCGCCAGCACTCACTGTGACGATATCGGTGAGCCCGGGCACGACCATCGGCCTGCCACGATTCGTATTCGTGCCGTCGCCCAACTGGCCGTAATTGTTATTTCCCCAAGCCCAAACTCTGCCGTCACTATCCAGCGCGAGGCAATGCTGGCTTCCGGCGCTCACCGTCTGGACGCCTGTGAGCCCGAGTACGGAGACCGGCGCAAGATGGTCGGCGTAAGTGCCGTCGCCTAACTGGCCGTAGTTATTCCGCCCCCAAGCCCAAACGCCACCTTTGCTATCGACAGCAAAGCTGTTGTAGTCTCCCGCACTCACCCGCGCAGGCTCCGGCACGCCATTTGCCGGAACCGGTACTTGGCGGACGCAGTTGGTGGCGTCGCCCAGGCCCCCACTGCTGTTATCCCCCCACGCCCAAGAGGCGCCATCGTGCGTAACCGCGACGCTGTAGGTCGCACCGGCGCTCACGGCAACCACGCCGGTCAGGCCGGTCACGCGCACCGGAGCGTTACGGAAGGCGGTTGTCCCATCACCCAACTCGCCGTCTCCGTTCCATCCCCACGCCCAGATGGATCCATCTCTCTTCAGCGCCAGCGTGTGATTGTCGCCAGAGCGCACAGCAACGATGTCGGCGAGGCCGGACACTTGAGTTGGAGTGAGGCGACCACCTCCCCATGTCCATACTCTACCGTCGCGGCCCAGCGCAACACTCCCACTCAGGCCAGCGCTAACAGCAGCGATACTAACGAGGGCATTTAGTTTCACCGGCGTGAGACGAGTAATAGTCGTTCTGTCTCCGAGTTGCCCGGCGCCGTTGTACCCCCATGCCCAGACTGCGCCATCCTCTCCAAGTGCCAAACTATGGTACAAGCCGGCGGCCACGGCGACGATGTTAGTTAGCCCGGTCGCTTGAACCGGGGCTTTGCGGTCCGTGGTCGTGCCATCCCCTAGACCGCCGTTCAAGTTCTGCCCCCAGCTCCAGACAGTGCCGTCATCCTTGACCGCGATGCTATGGTACCACCCCGCACACATCGCTACCGCGCCTGTCACGCCGGGGACGCGAACGGGAGTGGCGCGATCCATCGTTGTGCCGTCGCCCAACGCCCCGTAATAGTTATTGCCCCACGCCCAGACGCTCCCATCCTCCGTAAGTGCCAGGCTGTGGGCCCTGCCCGCGCTCACGAAGACAATGCCGGCAAGGCTGGGCAATTTCATCGGTATAGCCGTCTGGGCGGTTGACGTGCCGACACCCAACTCACCGTTATAGTTGGATCCCCATGCCCAAACGGTGCCATCCTGTTTCACTGCAAGGGTGTGGTGAGATCCGGCGGAGATCTGCCTGGCGTTTGTGAGAACAGACTGCGCGGGAGACCAGGCAGGCGAGATCGGTCCACCCGCCTGGCCATATTGGTTGCTGCCCCACGCAGCCACCTGCTGGGATCCAAGGCAGGCGGAAGGGAGCGTAAGGCACCAACCGAGGAAAGCGAGCACGTAGCAGCGAACCATCATGGTGACCTTTCTGGAATCAAGTACTTAGCGCTGATGTCGAATTCGCGCGGCCAGTCTTCATTCGTTACATCAGCGTTGTTTCGCGGCAGGCAACCATCACAATTGTACTCTAACTATCCCCGTCTTGTCGAAATGAGGAAATGGGGAAACAAACCACTCCGGTTCGTTTCCCCATTTCCTCATTGCCTCAATGCCCTGCGCGGTTTACTCACCCTTTTTGGGGCGGAAGCGGAAGCCTACGGGGCCTTCCGGAGCGTCCGGACTCGGAGTGCGCGGTCCACGATCGCCGCCGGGGCGGCCACCGCGATCACCACCACGTCCGCCGCGATCACCGCCGCGTCCGCCGCGGTCGCCGCCGCTGCGCTCGCGTCGCGCTTCGGGCTCGCCGCCGCCACCGGCCGCTTTCGCCTTCTCGCCGGCCTCCTCGAAGCCGGCCATTCCCTTGCGGGTCAGGTTCACGCGTCCCTGGCTGTCGACTTCCTTCACCTTCACCTCAATCACGTCGCCCATTTTTACAACGTCTTCAACGTTGTTCACGCGGACCGGCGCGAGTTCGGAGATGTGGACAAGGCCGTCCTTGCCGGGCAGGATCTCCACGAAGGCGCCGATGGGCATAATCCGCACCACCGTCCCCATGTAGGTTTCGCCGGCTTCGATCGTCTTGGTCAGGCCTTCCACGGCTTTGCGAGCGGCTTCGCCACCCTCGCCGTCAACGCAACTGATGTAGACGGTACCGTCCTGCTCGATGTCGATCTTCGCGCCGGTATCGGCCTGGATCTTCTTGATGACCTTGCCGCCCGGTCCGATGACGGAACCGATCTGCTCCGGGTTGATCTGCATCTTAAAGATGCGGGGGGCGTGCATGCTGAGCTCGGTCTTGGGGACCGAGATCGCCGCGTCCATCACATCCAGTATCTGTAGACGGGCGACCTTCGCCTGATTGATCGCATCGCGGAAAACCTGCTCCGGGATGCCGCCAAGCTTGGTGTCCATCTGGATGGCTGTGATGCCGTTGCGGGTGCCGGCGACTTTGAAGTCCATGTCGCCGCCGAAGTCTTCCATGCCCTGGATGTCCGTGAGCACGGCGAACTTCTCGCCGTCACTCATCAGGCCCATCGCGATTCCGGCCACGTGGGCCTTAATCGGCACGCCTGCGTCCATCAACGCCAGCGACGTTCCGCATGTGGAAGCCATCGAGGAGGAGCCGTTGGACTCCAGCACGTCGGACACCACGCGAAGAACGTAGGGGAAATCCTCAAACTTCGGGAGAACGGCTTTCAGCCCGCGCTCGGCGAGCGCTCCGTGCCCCACTTCGCGACGGCCTGTGCCGCGCAGCGGACGGGCTTCGCCAACGCTGTACGGGGGGAAGTTGTAATGGTGGGTCCAACGCTTCGTCTGGTCGCCCATCAACTGGTCCAGCATCTGCTCGTCGCCGAGGCTTCCCAGTGTGGCCACGGAGAGGACCTGCGTCTGGCCGCGGCTGAACAGCGCGCTGCCGTGCGCCCGGGGCAGGATGCCGATTTCAGCGCTCAAAGCGCGGATTTCGGTGGTCGTCCGTCCGTCCGGTCGCTTGCCCTCTTCAAGGATCAGCGCGCGAACCTGGGATTTGACCAGTTTCTCGACCGCCTCGCCCAGTTCCTTGGCGCGGCCTTCGAACTCCGGTTTCACCATGAGTTCCGCGACGATCTCCTTCTTCATTTCGGAGATCGCGTTTTCGCGCGTGGCCTTGTCCGGATCCTGGATGCTTTTGCGAACCTGAGCTGCGTATGTCTTGACGGCGGTGACCACATCTTCGGCCGGATCCATCGAAACGGGGACGATCTTGGTCTTGCCGATCTTCTTGCGAAGCTCTTCCTGCATGGCGCAGAGTGGTTTTACCTGCTCGTGGCCCCACAGAATGGCAGCCGCCATGTCGTCTTCGGTCACTTCCTCGGCGCCGGCTTCAATCATCAGCACGCTCTCCGCGGTGCCGCAGACAATGAGGTCCAGGTCACTCTCGGCGAGTTGTTCCAGCGTGGGGTTGGCGATGAACTCACCGTTCAGCCGGCCGACACGGACGGCGCCGATGGGACCCTGAAACGGGATATCGGAGATGGTGAGCGCAGCGGAAGCGCCGGTGATGGCGATAACGTCCGCCCAGTTCTCGCCGTCCACGCTCATCACCGTTCCGATGACCTGTACGTCATTGCGGAAGCCTTTGGGGAAGAGCGGCCGGATGGGGCGGTCCATCAAGCGGCAGGTGAGGATGGCTCGCTCACCGGGACGGCCTTCGCGGCGGTGGAATGAACCCGGTATCTTGCCGGCAGCGTAGAAACGCTCTTCGAGGTCACAGGTGAGGGGGAAGAAATCCACTCCTTCGCGGGGCGAGTCGCTCATTGCGGCGGTGCAAAGGATCATCGTGTCGCCGAATCGGGCCATGACGGCGCCGTTGGCTTGCTTGGCAACCTTGCCTGTTTCGAGGCTCAAGGTGGTGCCGTTGAGTTGACACTCAACTTTCTCTATCATATTTGTCTCCTTCAAGACTTCAGGCAGTTCACAACGCCACGGTGGCTCCGGCGCCTTGCCGGATGCCCGCACGGGCGATATGTCCGGCTCCTTGCCGGTTATTGCTGCCTATTTGGAAGGCTGAAGGCTGAAATCCAGGTGCGCTCGATCGGGTGGCCGCCCCAATACACACCCGGATTTCAACTTTCAACCTTCCCAACGCGATTGAAGGCTGTCTGCAAAACGCCAAAAACCGGAAAGACCGCATCAGAACAGTCCATTCCGGCTTTGACATTGTTTCATAGCGCCTTCAAGAAAAGAGTTAGCGGCGCAGGCCCAAACGCTGTACAACAGAGCGGTAACGCTCGATGTCTACCTTTGTAAGGTAGTTCAGCAGTCGGCGGCGCTGCCCGACCAACATCAGCAGGCCGCGCCGGCTGTGGTGGTCCTTCTTGTGAATCTTCAGGTGCTCCGTTAGTTGGAGGATGCGCGCGGAAAGCAGCGCAATCTGCACCTCAGGTGAGCCGGTATCGCCCGGCTTCGTGGCGTACTCCGTCATAATGACGGACTTCTGCTCCAGTGGGAGCGGCATGGTTTGTCCTCCGGTTTGGGAGGGTCTGGGGGCTAGGGGTTAGAGGTTATGGTCGGTGATTAACCACCGGTCCTGCCTCCTGTCTCCTGTCTCCTGTCTCCTCGCCGTGGCAGTCCGCGTTCGGTGGCGATATTATCAAGCCACCCATGTCGATAAGCCGGTGCGTCCGCCGCGAACCGCAGGCGCCCGGAACCTCCCATAGCATAGCACAACTTGGGGGATGGGGAATAGGGGTTGAGGGATGGGCTGGGGTCCGGGTGGAGGCTGGGAACTGGATTCCAACCTCCGACTTCCCACCTCTTCCAGCGTTCCCCAACCTCTATTTCACGATTGAACCGCGAGCCGTCATCGCGTCGTTCGCGGCCTTCCAGACCGTTTCAAACGCGGCCGGTACCTCGGCCCCATCCGCCACACTCACGGCCTTTGTCTTTCCGAGCATCGTGACGCGGACGGTGCGCGTCATTCCATCCGCAATCGGACGGCCCGCGTAACGACTGGAGAGTCGCATGAATCCCGAATCCCGCACGGCCTTCTCCACGCCGCGCATCACCGGCCCGGGAACCTGTACATCCCGGTTCACGCGGGCTTTGCCGACTTCGCCGGCCTTCACCACCCGTCCCATGAGGCGGAGCACCGTCTGACGGTCCATGCCGGCCACGCCGCCGCTCTCGCGAAGGACCACCAGCGAATTCGCGACGCCGCGGCTCCCTGCCACGTACGGCGCGCCATATCCCGAGCGCGTCTGTACCGTCTTGCGGCTTGTGACCGCGTCTTTGGCCTGAGCCGCGCCAGCCATGGCGAGCAGAGCGATCGCAGCGACGAATCTGATTGACATCGATTCCTCCCGTGCGCGGCACCTCGCCGTGCACTGACATCAGTTCGCGCGACACTTCGCCGCGCACTGCATGCATACCGCAAAGCAGGCGAACCTACACCTCCGCTTGGCTCACACCCCGCATCCCCCACGTTGAATCGGGATTCATCATTCTGCATTCCGACTTCTGCATTCACAATTCCTCGCTCATCGCTTTCCCGGTCGTGGTATCATAAACACAGAGAGTTACGAGCATGTCCAAGGCCAAACACGAGCCGGAACCGATCGCCCTGGATGACAAGGATCCATGGCGCGTTGAAGAATACGGCGGAAAGCCGATTATCCCGCGCGTGGTGGGCGAAGACGAAGATTTCGCGCGCATCAGCCTGCAGAACTTCATCGTTGAACCCGCCGTCTGGCTGTTTGCCGGATTTGTGCTGCACGGGAACGCTTGGAAGACGCCGTGGGACCTCATGGGATACTGGATGGTGTTGTTCGTGATGCTGCCGTTGCGGTTGATGGACACGGACAAGAAGCGCGACCGGGCCTTTCGCATCCAGTACGTCGCGCTTCAAGCGCTGTCTTTAGGGGCCGGCTATCTGGGCTGGCGGCTCGCGGGGGGCTAAGCGCCCAAACTTGGGCCACGATATGCTATACTGTAAGTGCGACTAAAATGGTCGGAGACACACGCGCAGACAAGATTATACTCGCCGGTATCCAGTTTCGCGGTCATCATGGTGATTCCGAAGCGGAGAGGACGGTGGGCGGCCGCTTTGAAGTGGACGTCATCGTAGCGTTCGACACCCGGAAAGCCGGGACCTCCGATTCGCTGGCGGACACTGTCGACTACTATGCGATGCACAAGCGCATCCTGGAAATCGGGCAGAAGGAACGCCACCAGTTGCTGGAGCGTTTGGCAGGCAGGATAGCGACGGTTCTGCTGGCCGAATTCGGCGTAGCGGAAGTCACGGTGAAGGTCCGGAAGTTGATGCCGCCGTTGGAGGGAATTGTCGCATATTCCGGTGTGGAGATCACCCGGACACGGTCTGGTGTTTAAATCGAGAACCCGCCGCTTGAGGCGGGTGTTATATCCCATAGAGAGTTACGCACTATCGGCGAGGCGTTGTCACTTGCCGTGGAAGGAGAATACCCGTGGTTGATGTTATGGAGCAGGTTGGCTTGACGGTTACGGATCGCGCGGCGCAGGAAGTGAAGGCCGTGCTGGCCGATCAGGGCGAGCCGAACGCGATGTTGCGGATTTACGTTGCGGGCGGCGGGTGTTCCGGCTTGCAGTACGGCATGGCGCTGGAGACCGAGCCTATGGAAGGCGATCAGGTCTTCGAGCAAAACGGCGTTCGGATCATCATCGACCAGCAGTCGTTCCCGTATCTGAACGGGGCGAACGTGGACTACCTGGAAGGGCTGATGGGCGCGGGTTTCAAGATCGACAATCCTAACGCGAAATCCAGTTGCGGTTGCGGGTCTTCCTTCAGCACGGAGGATTCCGGTGGCGCCGCCAGTGGGTGCGGCAGTTGCAGCAGCGCGCACTAAGTGTGGAGAGTGATGGATGATGGGCGCGCGATGCCGATGTACCCGTCGGCGTGGCGTAATCAGAATTCATCGCTCCCACTTCATCACTAAAAAGGGGGTACTGCCATGACGATCCAGATCGATCCCCATTACCGCCTTGAGATTCTGCCGAACGTTGGCGGGATCGCACGGGATGAGACGCTGGACGTGTACGCCGAGTTGCGGAACAACACGGACGATACCATCAGTTCCGCGAATATGGTGGTGGTTGCCTATCGCGCAGACGGTACGCTGTGCGGTGTTGAAGAGTGCTTGTCCTACCTCACTCTGCGATCGGGCGAGTGCAAGGCCGTGAAGGTACGGCTGGAACTCGACCCGCAGATTGTGGCTTCCCTTCGCCTGTACGGGGAAACGGAGTTCGATGAGGAAGACCCCAGGGTTACAGATTCGACTCTTGCCGAACCCCCAACGTTCATGAGTGACTATTTCCGGCGCAAACCCGGATCGCCATAGCGCCGATAAGCTGGAATTGACGACGCCCCGGTTTCCGGTCAATCGGAAACCGGGGCGTCGTCGTCTTGCCTAACCTCCAATCCGAACGATGCCCCCTTGGGCCGTAATCCGCATCGGGCGGAAAAGCGTCTCGCGCTCCGAATACACTCCCGCGTTAGCGACCACCGTATCACCCGCCTTCACGCAGTACATCCCGGCGAAAACCGATGGAAGCGGCTCCGCGCTGGTGCCGCGCTGGCCGCCTCCGCCGCCCGGACTGACGTAGACCGGGCTCGGTACGCTGTTGAGGAACGGCGAGAGGGTATCATACGCGAGGTCCAGCCGGCCGTAACCGACCCCCGATGGTGTGCATCCGCCCGGGCCGCCCGTCAGCGGGCCGCGCACGTGGTGCGAGCTGTCAAACAGGGGCGAACCGGACGATCCCGGTTCAATGGTACCCTGCGAATAGTCCACCAGCCAGACGGAAACACTGATGATCTGGCCGTTATCGTTGTACTGCCGGACGCCGGAGTCGCTGAAGGTACCGAATGAGATGCGCTTCCACGATCCCCGCGGATGGTGAATACCGGTGACGGCATCTCCTGTCCCCCACGCCACGGTTGTCCACCCCTCGTACTGCACGCCGCCCGGCGGATTGGCATACAGCCCGATCAATGAACAGTCGTAGAACCCCTGGTTTTTCAACAGGAGCGAACCCAGCGTGCAGGGGACGGTATTGGGGTCGGGTGGCGTGCCGTTGCAGGCCGGCGTCTGGTAAAACCACAGAAACTCGACGGTGCTGGCCGCCGCCGCATTGTTGATGCAGTGGTTTGCCGTGAGAAACAACGGCGAGGAGTCACCGGCGTTTCGATTCAGCATCGATCCACTGCACATGAAGCATCCGCCATTGTCCTGAAAGATTATCTTGGCGACCCCGCTCGCTTCCCCCGCCCACGCGGGATAGCAGGTGGAATCGAGGTGACAGGCAAGTGTAGCGCCCGGCCCCGTATTGCACCCGTTGTTGCAGTATGTGTGGACGATGCCCGTAATGACGGGCCCAGCCAGCGGCATCAGCTTTCCGGCCGGAAGGTGCAGTTCCAGGCCAAAGGTATCGCCGAATACCAGCGGCGACCACCATCCGGCGGGGTCGCCCCCTGAAGCAGGCTGATATGGGCCGAACACGGCGCTGGATCCGGGAGCGTAAGGTCGGACCTCAATGCCGGTGCCGCCGAGCCCCGCGAGTTGCACGCGGAGCCCGCCAGCATTGGCGGAGGTGAGTTCAACTTTCATGACGGAGCCCCCATCGGGAGCGGGCAGCCAGGCCGCCGAGTCGAGGAGGTTTGGAGGCGCCGGCTGCACGTAACCGATCTGGAGCCCGTCGGTATCGGAGCCCGTGGCGGCGGGCTGGGGCGCGATAACGGTCGCGGGCAGGATAATCTTCACGGGCGCCACATCCGGAGCCACCAGGCGCGCGGCGCTGGCCGGTGCGGACTGGTACAGCGCGGCGTCGCAGAAGGGCGACGGCGGCTGGACCGCCCTGGCGCCTTTCGAACCGGACCACGCTGGTGTGTTTGATGCTAGAAACAAGAGCAGTAGTGTGTATCTCATAGTGCTCCCTCACTTCCCCTCAGTGCAGATTCACCAGGGCGAGGACAAGCCCTGTGCCGTGCTCAAGCGGCGACATGGCCTTGCCGATGGTGGCGCCCTCGGAGCGGGAGTAGTCGGTCACCTTCATAGCAACTCCCGCTGTATCGGAAGTGGTGAGCATATCGCCGGGATGGATGGGGCCATCGGAATCGTTGCACCTCACCCACACGCGCCCCGCCATGGCAACTGGAAGCGCGCCTGCCACGCCTCCGGAATCGGGAAGCACCATCCCGGCGCTGAGGTGATTAGCCCCGCTGATAACGCCGGCGACGGTCCGGTCATAGGCCCCAGTGGATAGCCTCAAAGCGCCCGCGTGCTCGGTGTCAATCGAAACGACCGTTCCGGGTTGAGCGGCGCCGGCCACGCTGAATTTCTCCGCGACGTCGGACCCGCCGGATATCTCGAGTATCCCGACGTGCGTGAGGCCGGCGAAGTAACCTGCGTATCCTCCGCCATTGCTCTGGCCATAGACGCCGTATCCGGTGGTCAGGTTGATGCCCGAGACTCCAGCGTGGATCGTGGCGTTGGAGAACCCGATCACCCCGTCGCCGCCGCCACTATTTCCCTGAACGCCGGCGCCGTTGCCGTCATTCGCCCCCCAGACGCCGATGCTGCCGTTGTTGTGGTTCGTGTATCCGAACACACCGGTCTTCCCATCGGATTCCGTTCGCCCGATCACGCCGGTCCCGCCAATGCTGTAACCGAAGACGCCAGTGCCACCGGCTTCATTGCGGCCTATCACACCGTTGTCGGCGGCGCTAGACGTTTGCCCGTAAAGCCCGTTGTGCGCGCCGTGTCCCCAAATGCCGGCAAAACCCTGGGTGCTTTCACCGATGACGCCGTACTGCCCCCTTTCAGAGAGACCGAAGACTCCCGTGCCGGGACCGGAATCGCCCCATACGCCGGTGTTTCCACCGCTGCCCCACACTCCGTCGCCCGCCGCGTTGTCGTTCTGGCCATAAACCGCCGGCAATCCGGCCGTATGGCCCACGCCGTTGACCCCCAGGTAAGAACCGCTCTCTCCGTAGATTCCTACCGCGGAGCCGCTGGTGCCCATCACGGCATCCGTGTTCAGCGAGTCACCCCAGACGCCGCCCGCGGTTGGCGCCATGATTCCGCTGGGGCCACTTTGCTCGCCATAAACGCCCCAGGCTGAGGCGCTCTGACCTTTGACCCCAATGCCGTTATCGGTATCGCCCCAAACGCCACCACCAAAGCCTTTCGCGGATGTGAGACCGCTGCCGGCGCCGTTCCTGCCGTAAGCCCCCCACCACCCACTGCTGAGCCCGGATAGAGCGACCGCGGCGGACGTGCCCGTGATAGCGTTTCCGTTTCCGGTGTTGGTGATGGACATTGCGGTTCCCGGACTGGCGACCGCCGCGTTGCCGGTGAAAGGCAGGGAAAGGGCGCCACCGCCCGCAGTCAGGGCGTAGGGAACCGCGTCCAAGGCAAGTCTGGGAGTCATCGGCGATGCCTCGCCGTCCAACTGGATCTCCACCCAGTATCTGGTGTCAAATGCCAGTCCGCCGAAGGAAGTGGGAGCACCGAGTTCGGTGGTGAAAAGCCCGTGGCTGCCGGTTACGCTGACCGGCTTCGAGGCTTCTGTCCAAAGTGGCGAGCCGGCTGTCGCCGCGTCGAACAGCCTGAACGTGACGTTATAGGAGCCGGCCGGCTTCGGCACTCCCGACGCATTGGCGAGAATTCCCTGGAATGGGATGGTATGAGGAATCGCCGCATGTGAAGCGACGGACCCAACGAAGTGCAGCAGCGCACAGGCTGCCAGGTATCGAATTTGCACAAAACCCTCCTTTACTGATAACAGTGATAAGCTGGCTGAATTATACACGGTGGCGGAATGAGTTTTCCCATTTGTTCAGCTAATTAAGCCTTATTTGTTGGCCTTCATCAGGGGTCGCCAACCGCGTGCCGCCTGGTGACACAATGAGAGCGGCTTGGAGAGAGCCGGAAGGTGCGCATGGGTGTAGATACGCCAATTCGGGACAGGGATGATGACGCCACGGGTGACGGCCAGACTGTGGTGACGCCGGCGGATGGCGGCGAGCCGAGCAATATGCGCCATGAAGTCTGGCAGCTTGCCTGGCCCACGATCATCGCCAACGTTCTGATGAACGTGGGTGGCCTGATCAACCTCTATTTCGTACACGGCCTGGGCGTGGGATCGATGAACGCTGTTACGTGGGGCGAGCAGATGATCGGCATCGTGTTCGCCGTAGCGGTGGGGGTCAGCATCGGCACAACGGCTCTGGTGGCCCGGTCCATCGGCGCGGGAGACGAACGCTCGGCCGCGGACGCGACGCGCCAGAGCCTGATGCTGGGGATCATTCTCGGGGTCTTCACCACCGCCGTCCTGGCCCTGCTGGAGCGCCCCGTTCTGCTGGCAATGGGCGCGAACCATTCGTCGCTGCCGCTCGGACTGATCTACTACCACTGGCTCCTGTTCGGCATCGTCCCGTTTTTCCTGATCAACGTATGCGGCGCGGCCTTTCGCGGCGCAGGCGACACCCGCACTCCGTTGTACCTGCTCACGCTGCTGGTCGGCGTGAGCGTGCTAACCGACAGCACGTTGATCTGGGGGTTCGGCCCCATCCCGAAGATGGGCGTCGCCGGCGCCGGGCTGGGCACCTTCATCATGCGATCCGTTGGGAGCACCGCCTTCCTCGTCGCGCTTTGGCGATCGCCCCATCGCCTGATAACGGCGTCCGATTCCTGGCGCCTGGATCTGGGTTGGGCGAAGCGGCTCATACGCGTGGGATTTCCGGCGGGATTGCAAGCCGGTCTGCGTACGATCGCAAGCTCGACCTTCGTGGGCCTCCTGGCAAGGATGCAGCACGGGCCGGCCGTGGTTGCGGCGCTGAGCGTGGGGTTGCGGTCGGAGGGGATCGCGTTCATGCCGGGGATGGCGTTCAACGTGGCCGCCGCGGCGCTCGTCGGGCAAAGCCTCGGCGCAAGGAACCCCAACCGCGCGGCGCGCGCGGCGCGCGCCGCCACGCTGCAGGCCATCTGGATCATGGCGCTGATGGGCGCCACCTTCTTTGTCTTCGCACCGCAGATGGCCAAAGCGCTGGCAGCGCCGGAAGCCGTTCCGTTCGCCGTAGCCTACCTGCGCATTGCCGCCATCTCCGAACCGTTCCTGGCCGTCGCCATGACGCTGACCGGAGCGCTGCAGGGTGCCGGCGACACGATGAAGCCGATGTGGGTGGTTATCAATACCATGCTGCTTCGATTGGCGACGACGTGGTATTTTGGGCTGCACCTCGGCCTGGGCGCCAACGCTGCGTGGTGGGCCATGTCGGGGTCTACGTGCGTACAAGGTCTGCTGATTCTGGCGGCCTGGCGCCGGGGCACGTGGCGCCGCGTGCGGGTTTGAAACGCTGGCGTCCGGGCTCAGCCGCCGGCCATCGCTGCCATCACCTCGCCGCCTTGATCTGGTCCACGACCTTACGGACATCCTTCGCGTCTGAGGCTTTGGGGCTCAGGGCCAGGTAGCGTTCCAGGTGTTGAAGCGCTTTCGCGCTTTCGCGCTTCTCCAGCAACAGCGCACCCAGGTTGAAGTGCGCTTCGGGCCAGTTTGGCTGGCGCTCCAGGGCACGCTCATACATCGCGATGGCGGTGTCCGGATCCGACTCCTTCTCCGCAATCTGCCCCAGCGTGAACCAGGCCGGGGCGAAATCGGGACGCAGTTGGGCGGCTGTCAACAGATGCCCATGCGCCGACTTTGAGTCCCCGGCCATAATCAGGGCTGCGCCGAGTTCGAATTCGGCCAGGCCATCTTTCGGCTCCAGCACCACGGCCTTCCGGAGGCTTTCCACGGCCTTCTGCGGGTCTCTCAGCGCCAGGCACGCGCTGCCGTAAGCGCGCCAACCGGGCTCGTACTCCGGGTGATTAGCTGTTATCCACGTCAGGCGGTCCAGCGCTTCGTCCGCATTACCGCTCACCATCCGGCACATCGCGGCGTAATAGCGCGCCTGCCAGCGGGGCTTGTCCGGCCCCTTATAGAGGTCTTCCAGGCGTTTGTAGGGGTCGAGGCGCGCCGGCTGGAGGTCTGCAACCTTCTCCCACATGCGGATGGCGTCATCGGTGCGGTCCGTTCGGGTGTAAGCGACGGCGGCCATCTGGTAGAGGGAGTCGTCGGTTTTGAGGGCGGCGGCGGCCTTTTCGCATGCCGGTCCTGCCGCCTCGAAATCCGAGACGACGTACAGGGCGTAGGCCCTGCCGTGCAAAGCCGATGGCGAGACGGGATCAATGGCCAGCGCCCTGTCGAACGCCAGTAGCGACTGCCGCACGGGCTCCTGGAACGTCTCCCGATCTTTCGCGGTCATCGCAGTACCCGGCCGGCTCAGTGCGCCCATGTAATATCCGCGGGGATCGTAGTGGGAGTCGCGGGCCTCGATGTCGCGATGTGTTAGGGAGGAAGCGCTGTCGGATTCGCCCCAGCCCGTACCTCCCCCGGGGAGATACCGGAATAACCCTCCGGCCATGGCGCCGGAAATGACCGGTGTGAGCGATCTCGTCGTACGCTCCTCGGGGTGCGCCCGTCTCCACTTGTCCAGCCCCTGCGTGAAGATCGCCAGTTGGGCCTCGCCGATGTGGACAAGGATGGTGGCATTGGAAGGCTCTATCCCGGAGGCGGTGGACAGTTCGCCAATCGCTTCGGACGGGCGCCCGATGCTTGTGAGGACCTGGCCGAGGAGGTCGTGCGTCGCGGCGCTGCCGGCATCCGCAACCACGGCGTGGCGCGCGAGAGGGAGGGCGTCTGCGCCGCGTCCGGCATCCAGCAAGGTGCGGATCGCGTCCATATCCTCCGAGGGCGCTTCGGCAAGTGCCGCCGCGCCCAGGCTCAGAGTGACCGCCAACACCGATAAGTGCTTCATTACGATGCCTCTTTCCGCTCCACCCGTTGGTGGCAGGCGTTCAGAGTCAGCGCTGCAAATGATTGCTGGATTGAAGCGTTGCCGCCTGCCCTATTTGTTCTGCTTGGCCAGGATTTCCTTCACCTGCTCGATGGCCTTTTTCACATCCTTGACGTTTTTCGCGTCCGGCACGAGTTCCACATATCGCTGGAGGTGCGGAAGGGCTTCGGCGCCCTTTCGGCGGTCCAGCAGGATGCTGCCGAGGCTGAACCGGGCATCGGGCCAGTTCGGGGCCAGTTCCACGGCGCGCTGGTAATACATCTCAGCGCCATCCAGATCCTCGTTCTTTTCGGCCGCCGCGCCCAGCGCATTCCAGGCGGTGGCATCCTCGGGCCGATATTTCGCGGCTTTGGCGAGGCTGGCCTGCGCGGCCTGCGCATTTCCACCCGCCAATTGGCCGACGCCCAACATCAGGAAGCTGTACCCGTCGGTCGGATCCGCGGCAACCGCTTTCGCGAAGGCCTCCGCCGCCCCCTTCTTATCCTTCAGCACCAGCAGTGTCATACCGGTTCCGCGCCAGGCGGGCGCGTACTCCGGGTGCTTGTCCGTGACGTCCTTCAGACCCTTGAGGGCATCCTTCGGCGACGGTTTCTGTGCATCGCTTTCGTTGCTTATCTGGTTGGCGAAAAGCATCCGCATCGCATCGTAATAGCCGTATTTCCAGTCGGAATGCCGGAACTCGTCGTAGAGCGCGCGCAGGTTCCAATAGGCCCAGGGGTTGGCAGGCTGCGCTTGCGAGACCATCTCCCAGATGTCAATGGACTCCGGCCCCTTGCCATGCGCATCGGTGACGTTTCGGGCGATATCCCATAGGAAGGAATCGAAGGCCGGGACACCGCCGGCTTTCCACGCGGAAACGGTATCTTTCCACTCTCCGAGCATCAACGACGCGAGGCCCTTCCCGTGCAGGGCGGGCTTGTTAGCCTGGTCCACCGCCAGGGCGGCATTGTACGCCTTCAAAGCCGACTTGACACCGGATTCGAGGCGGGCCCAATCCGCCGGCTGCATTTGCGCGGATGACCTCACCATATCCGTCTGCTGGGAGAACAGGTCCGGGTTCATCCGGCCCATACCGAAGGTGCCTCCCGCCAACGTCCCGGGAACGCTGGACGTGATGGATCCGACCATGTCGCCGGGATGGTCTTTCACCCAGTCCCGAAGCCCGATGATGAACCTCGCCATATACGCGTCGCCGAGGTCAGACTGGTATGAGGCTGTCTGGGGATCCAGCGTTACTGCCTGCGTCAGTTCCTTCACAGCCGCATCTGCGTCCGGCTTCTCGGTCCGCCACAAGCACTGCCCCAGAAGGTCGTGTGCCGCGGCGGATGTGGCATCGGCGGCCACGAGAGCCTGTGCGGCGGGCCGGGCATCGGCGTAGCGCTGGTCTGTGACAAGCGCGCGCGTTGAATTCAGCGTCGCGGGGGCAGTCTGCGCAAAAGACGGCGTGGACAACGCGATGATACTGATGGTCGCTAGAAGTATTTTCACAGTTGTTTGCTCCGAGTGCACGATCTGGGGCGGGCCTATGACGGCAAACGGCGGGCAGACGTGCCCGTCGTGCACGATCCGCCCGCCTGTCTGGCGGAGTGGCCGGGATTTGAACCCGGGGTAGAAGTTTATGCCCCTACAATCGCTTAGCAGGCGATCACCTTAAGCCGCTCGGTCACCACTCCACGCCATGGACAGTTTACCACATCCTGCGCCCGGCGGCAAATGGCTGTGTCCGGAATTGCCCGATGACGAGCGCACGGTGCTAATGTGCAGGCATGACTGCGTAAGACGACCCGGTTTGATTGTTCAAGAGGAAGACCTATGTTCAGAGCTCTTGCCAAGATCGTCACCGTGCTGGCCCTCATCGGCGCCTGGAATGTACACGCGCAGACTCGTATAGATGCGGGCGACGTGCTCAGTGGGGCCATTTCATCCCCTCTGCAGACAAACGCATACACATTGTCTGCGCAGGCGGGAGATGTAATCACCGTTCGAGTGTGTCGCACCAGCGGAGAGATGTGGCCCAGGTTGGTTGTTCGCGACCCCGCCAGCACCACCGCATACGATGTTACGCAGATCCCCACAGTTGACCTGCAGTGTACCACGCCGATCTCCGGCCTCATCCGTATCAATGTGTCCGACGGCTTCAGCGGAACCGCCACGGGCGAATACGCGATATACGCGCAGGTGAACAACCGTCCGGGGAAATCTACCGCCATCAGCGCGGGGCAGACACTGGCCGCGCAGGCAATTGCGCCCGGCGCTTTCGCTGCGTTCAGCATCCCGGCACAGGCGGGCGACGTTCTGGTCTGTCGCGCCACCCAATCGACAGGCAACGTCTGGCCGCTGATCCGCCTCCATGATCCGACGGGCTGTCTGGTTGACTCGGCCTCCGGCACTGTGACTGCAGAGGTTTCGCGTACCCTGTCCAACACGGGTATGTACACGGTCCTGGTCGGCGACGGCTTCAACGGCACTTTTCCCGGCACTGTGAGTCTCTTTGTTCAACAGACCAATCGCCCGGGAGCGGTTTCGGCAGCCGCTCCGGGACTGACCGGCTTCGGCAGCATCGACGGACCGGCGGTGATGCGGACATTCAGCATTGAGGCGGAACGCGGTGAAGTCATCTTTGCCCGCATGGCGCGGTCTTCCGGGAACGTCTGGCCGCTGATTCGCCTTTACGATCCAAACGGGGTGTTCCTGCAGCAGGAAGGATCCTCGCTCACAACCGAGTTGACCCGCGCGGTTGGCACGACGGGAAGCTACACACTGTTGGTGGGCGACGCGTTCAACGGCACATACACCGGGCAGTACAACCTGTTCACCCAGACGCTTACACACCCGGCAAACGCGGGCGAACTGGGTGTGGGCGCCCGCATTTCGGACAACATCGGCGCGCCGGGAGTCATGAGGACCTACACACTGACGATGCCACCCTCTGGCCCAACCACCCTGGCGCTGCGGATGACGCGAACGGGTGGTAGCCTGTGGCCGATGATCCGCCTCTACGACGCCTACGGCAACAAATGGGCGGAGGCTATCAGCACCAACAGCGCCATGCTGACCGCCGTTGCACAACCGTCGCGCGCATACACGGTGCTTGTGGGCGATGGGTTCAACGGTACCTGTACCGGGGACTACGATCTCACCTGGAACTTCACGGTGCCGGATATCGTCATCGCGCTCCGCGCTGCGGGCGGCCTCTCCAAAACAACAACCGATGACCTCACCCGCTTGAATCGAGTCACAGATGCACCGTCCACATCCAGGATTGACTATCAGGATGTCGTCTTCCTGGCGCGAGCCGCCTGGGGGCTGTGACGGAAACGCCGCGGAGCCTCTCCGGGCCAAAGCCGCCAGCGATGGGTGAGTGTGCCGATATGACACAATGGTTGTATCATTCGATGTATTCGGTTACGTTGCGCAGAGATGCATGACCGGTTCATCGCCTAGCTATGTTGAAATTGCATCCAAGGAGTTTTCGGACCCGTCTCGTTGGGTTAGTGCTTTGTGCACTGACGCCATCCACGGCATTGATGTTCTACAACGCCGCTGAGCGTCGTGCCGACCGGGAACGGCAGGTACATCAGGATGCCATCCGGCTCATTGAGCGGACCTCCGGCGAGTGCCAGCGCATCATCGACGGCTCGCGAGACCTCCTGATGGTCGTTTCGGAAACGTCTGACGTGCGGATCAATGACCCGCAAGCGTGTACCGAATTGTTTCGGCGCATTCTGCCGCGCAATCCGCAGTACAGGAATTTCGGAATGACCGATGCGCACGGCAGATTGATCTGCAGCGCGGTGCCGGCCCGGCCTCACACGTTCCTCGGCGACAGGGGGTACATCCAGCGCGCCATCAGGAACGGTACGTTCGCCGTGGGCGAGTATCAAATCGGCAGGGTAACCGGGCGCCCGTCGGTCAACGTGGCTTATCCGGTCCGCAGTTCAAGCGGCAGCGTGGTGGGGGTGGTGTACGCCGCACTCGATCTCCAGTTCCTCGGACGGCTGACCGCCAGCCTCGATCTGCCGCCGGCCGCTGAATTCGTCATCGCCGACCGTAAGGGGACAATCATTGTTGTCGAACCGCCGAACCCCGCGCTGATCGGCCGCCCCTTCCGCTCCATGCCACAGGGATCGACCGTTTTCCGCATGCGCTCGGGAGTTGCGGAACTGCGTGACGCCCATGGGAAGATGCGCCTCTATGTATTCGCGCCGCTCACCGAATCCGCGGCCGGCCTGGAGGCAACCGTGTGCGTCGGCGTTCCAAGGTCGGTTGCTTTTGCTGAAGTAGACCGGGTTCGGGTACGCAACGCCGTGATTCTGCTCTGCGTCGTCGCATTGACGGCGGTTGCGGCATACGTTAGCGCCGATGTCTTCGTGTTGAAGCGCATCCGCGTGCTGGTGGAAACGACCCGCCGACTGAGCTCGGGCGACCTGACAGCCCGGACCGGTATGGGAGCTCATCGGGACGAACTCGGCTTACTCGCTCGATCGTTTGACGACATGAGCATGTCTCTGGAAACCGCCCAGCAGAAACTGCTGGACGCCGAGCGCGATCGGCAACGCGTTTACACCGAGGTCATTCGCGCCGTAACGCACGGCAAATTCAACCTGGTGGCGCCGGGTGCGATCCCGGAACCACCATCGGTGCAAGCGGACATTGAGGTGAGGGGTGAAGACGACTACACCTTTGTCCGGCGAAAGATCGTCGAGATCGCCAGAGGCCTGGGCATGGACCACAGCAACACCACCGCTCTTGTTCAGGCTGCGGGCGAAGCTGTCACCAACGCCTTGAAGCATACAACAAGCGGACGCTGCCAGATCTTCGCGGAGAGTGACCGCCTCATCGTTCGCGTATCCGACGCGGGCCCCGGCATTAGAGCCGAGGACCTGGCTGCGACAATCCTCCTGCCCGGCTTCTCCACCAAGGTCTCTCTCGGCATGGGCTTCACCCTGATGCTGGCATTGTCGGACCGGGTCTGGCTTGCCACCGGTCCGGGGGGGACGACCGTTCAGTTGGAAAAGCAGCTTGCTCCACCCCCGGAACTGGATCCGGCCATCGAAGCCGCCATGGCGCGGATGACCTGACACCGTGTCTGAGCATGCTATTCTGACGATAATCACAACGCCCAACCGACCGTACGGAGTCCGCCATGTCACCGCAATCGCCTCGCCATCTGGAGTTGATTCGCCCGATCCGCGTTCAAGGATACGACATCGATTTCGCCGGCGTCGTCAGCAACATCGTGTACGTTCGCTGGCTGGAAGACATGCGGTTGGCGATGCTGGACGAGTACTGTCCGTTGGACGGTCTCATCGCAGAGGGATTGTCGCCGATTCTCGCGCACACCCAGGTGGACTACAGGCGCCCGATCCGCTTGCTCGATCAGGTTACCTGCCGCATGTGGATGACCGGCGTGGGCAGGGTGAAATGGAGCCTCGCCGCCGAGTTTCTTGTAAACGGTGAAATCGCCGCGGAGGCATCCCAAAGCGGCGGCTTCGTGCGACTCTCAGACAGCCGGCCCGTTCCCATGCCGGAGTTGTTGGCATCCGCATGGCGGGAAGCAACCGCGAGCATTGGTTGACGTTCAATCGTTGAAACGGGGAAGTGTTCAGTGCCTACACTTCCCCGTTTCCTCATTTCCCGTCGGCCCCTACAGTTTGCGTCCGTACGCAACCTCGAGACCGACTTCTCCTTGCCTGAGTTGAATGGTCTGCTGTCCCGGGGCCTCGAGCGGATTGTATCCGGTCACCTTCCGCGTGGGGGCGAACATGGCGGAGAAGGATACTTCGCCGCCCTTCTTCAGGGTCTTCGTGGCGCCAACCGTGTAATGCATTTCATTGACGCCGGGCGCGATCAGATTGAAGAACACCTCTGAGGCGCGGATAGGCTCTTTGCCGTAGCTGATGCCTGCGCGCCATGTCATGTCCTCGCTGGTTTTCGCCTGGTAGCCCAGTTTGAACACGGTTACGTCCTTCCAGCCAAGGCCGATGCCGTTCTCGCCGCCGAGGCCTTTCGTCGGATCGCCCGCCTCAAAGCCGTAGACATTGGCGAACGGGTTCGCAAGGCTGGGAACCTTGCTGTACCAGATCTTCTGGATGTCGAAGGCCACCACGGACGCGGGCGCGCACTTGTACGCCAGGCCGATGGTGCCCGTGGCAGGCACGTCCACTTTTCCGCGCTGTGCCATCAGGTCTTCGTAGTCCTTGTAGCGCTTCATGCTGATCTTGCTCTGGTAGGACGCCGCCAGAGTAAGGCCTTCGGCCGCTTCCCCTTGCACGCCCACCTTGAAGCCCATGCCCGTGGAGGCTTTGGTGCCCATGTTGGTGAGATGGTTAGCGACGCCATCGGCGACGAACGGGGCGAAGGAGCCAAGGCCATCCGCGCCGAACCATTGGATGGCGAAGGGCAGTCCGAGGCCGAACGAGGCCTTCTCGCCAATCATCCTGGAGTATGAGGGCTGGATGAACAACTGCTTCAGTTTCACGCCGGTCGGTCCGGCGTAGAACGATCCTCTTCCGCCTCCGGCGCTCGCGGGATACTTGGTGTTGGCGCCGCCGTTGGTGTAGATGGACACGCCCACGGAGCCCCGCGGGTCAATCATGTGGTTCCAGCCGGCGTTGGGTGCGAGGATGAAATCGCGCTTGCCGCTTACCGATTCCGGAACGAGCGGGAAGGTGTGCGCGGCGCCGGACGGGTTGCCGGTCACCTTGTACTGCGGGCGGATGCTGAACAGGCCCGCACCCACGTCGAAACGGTTGCCGAGGTAGACCATACCGGCGGGATTGACGGCGGCCTGGACCGAGTCAAGGGGCAGAGCCACGCCGGCGCCACCCATGCCCTTCGCCTGTGTGCCGTAGCCATAGGCGAAATAGCCGTGCGTTGCATGCACGCAAGTGGGGAAAGCCAGAACGGCGGCGGCCGCGAGGGCCACGCGGAGATGCTTCATGATAAACGATCCTCCAATCGAAGGAAGGGGCGGCAAATCTGCCGCGGAATATATATGGGCCGCCGCAACACGGATGACGGTCCATACGCGATGATTATAGACGTAAACATGCCGGTAGCATGCGAGCGGGCATCTGGGAAACGGGAAGGCCTCAGATCCGGCACGAAAAAGGGCTGGGGGCTGAGACAGGATACCCCGTCTCAGCCCCCAGCCCACGTCCCTCAGCCTCTTACTTGTACTCGTCCAGCATCCCGGCGAGTTTTCCTGTGTACGCGTCGGCAGGCTGCCATGCGTTCCACATCTGCGGGACGGCGATCGTCTGCGGCAGTGTCACCGCGGACGCCCGGCCGTCAACCATCACCACGTTCATGTACTTGTCGTGGTGGTGAAATACGCCCTTCCCGGTTGAGGGAAGCTGGTTCCAATACCGTACATCAGGGTTACTCCACGAGCCATCTGGCGTGGCGTTGCCGTCGATCATCCACGGTCCCAGGTCAGGCGCAGCGTTTCGCGTTTCGAGGAGGAGCATGTAACGCCCTGGAGTCTTGACGTCCGTGATGCGGACGGTATCCGTGGCGCCGGCCGTTAGAACGTACTTCCCGTACATCAAGCCGGCATTGTATGCGTAACTGCGGGGCCAACGTTGGCTCTCGTCGCCTCCGGAGTCAAAGGCGGCGAAGTTGGTGGGACAGGTGAACAGGGTCTGCGCGCGGGCCGTATCCAGCGCCAGGTATGGGAAGACGACGTCCCTCCACACCTGGCGCGGGCTGCTCAACCGGTTCGGCGGGAAAGTCCCGTCATAGTCGTCGGCGTAGAGCCGGAGTGCGACACCGATTTGGCGTTCGTTGTTTGAGCAGACCGCGGCGTCTCCCGTGAGCCGGCCCGCGACGATCGGCGAGACGATCGACATCAGAAATCCGGCGATAGCGGTGATGAACACGACCTCGCCAACCGACGTTGCAGGTTGTTTCTTCATCCGTAGCTCTCCCCTTTTCATTGGGCCGGGTCCAGCCCGAAGGCGTTGCGAAGGATGCGCAGTGAATCGCGAAGATCGATCTTGCCGGCGGATGCGCCGGTCGTCTCGATATCGAGCTTCACCAGATTGGCCACGGTGCTTTGCGCCAATCCGGCGGCGATCCGCAGGGAGGCGACAGCGTCCGCGACGACGAACTGGGAGGCGGTGTACTCATAGGCGCCGATATCGACGTGCGCGCCCAAAATGCGCTGCTTGCCATCCAGGTCGGTTGACCCGGGGAGGATATCTGCATCGTTTCCGGTATCGATGCACGGGGATCCGACGGCAAGACGGTGGTTACCGTGGGCTGCGTCCCGGAACTTCGGGTTCACAGAGATATTGCCGTTGGCGCCAGTCTGAGTGGGCAGACCGGAGTAGAGCCCCATTCCGCCAAAGACGTCGTTGTTCCGGATGGATGGGGTCGCGGAAGATGAACTGCGTTGGATCCCCCACTTTACGCTGTTGATGATGTTATTGGCGATAAGCGGCTCGACCCGGCCGTACAGAATTCCATAGGCCGTGCCATACAGCGTGTTGTTCAGGATGCTCGCAGCGGAGTTGACCAGGTTGATGCCGATGTCACGAGTGGTAATGAGGTTGCCGGCAATCAGCCCTGCACCACCGCTAAGTCTGATCGCCGAGTCGATGCCGTACGCAGTCGAAGGTCCACCGGAGAATACGTTGAACAAGATTTCAGGCTGAGAGGACTCCGCGCGGATGGCGCTCCAGTCCACGTTGAACTGATTGCGGCGAAAGCTCGCTGCATCGTTCGTTTCAGAGATGAAGCCTCGTTTGGCGAACGTGTTGTTGACGAAGCTCGTCGACGTGCCGATCAGAGAGGCGCAGTAGAAAGCGTCTCTTGCGGTCAGCCCATCCATCAGCGTGAAGGAGTGGCCACCGCGGACCTTGACCGCCGTTGGGAGCGTCCCGGCTGAAACGACCGTTCCGCCCAACTGGCGGCGGTTGGGCTCGCGCGCCACTTCATTGCCCGTGAATCCGCCGTAGAGGTAAGCAAAGGGGCGCAGCGTGATAGACTCCGGGTAGGTCCCGACCGCAGCCCAGACCTCGCCGCCCGACAGCATCGCTGTGTCCATGGCCGCCTGGATCGTCTTTTTGGCCTTGCTCCAGTCGGACCCGTCATTCGCGTCGTCGCCGCTGTCGGCGATCACCCGCACGATGGACGGGGTGACCGTCCAGAGCGTGCCGTCCGATTCGTCCGCGCCGATGTCCACCGTGCCTTGCAGCCGGGGCTGACCATCGATGTCGGTGTCTCCGCCGGCAACGGCGGAATCGTCCCCAACATCACGCATCGGGGAATCGGGCTGCAGATGGAAGTTGCCGTACGTCGCGGACGCGAGCTTTGGATCCGCGGTGATGTTACCGTCCGTTCCCGTTGGGTCGGAGATGCCGTCGAAGGGCATACGCGCGCCGTAGAACCCGTTGGACTTAAGCGAGACCCCGGTTGTGCCCGCGATCACGGTGACGCCGGCGAAATGGTAGGCCACAAGGTTGTTCCTCAGGACCGCGGCCGCGCCGTCCAGGGTGACGCCGGTCTGGCAGGCGATGATGGTGTTGTTGGTTACGGTCGGGGCGCCCCCGACAAAGTAGAGACCGCTTTCGCCGCTCCCCAACACCGCATTATCCCGGAGTACGGCCGCGCTGTCCCAGCACGTGATGCCGTTGCGCGTCTGACCCAGGAAGGTATTGGCGTGAATGATCGGCGCGCCGCCGTCGAACCGCATCCCGTCAAAATTCGCATAGCCGCGGTTCGAGGTCACTGCGGGTGAGGACTCGATCGCGTCGATGGCTTCGCGGTTCGCCGTGAAGACGTTACCGGAGATGACCGGAGCGCCTCCCTCCAACGAAATGCCGAAAAGGCCACCCCGCAAGGTGAATCCATCGAGCCCGCCCGTGGACGGCATATCCACGAACCGTACAATCGGGCCCGTACCATCGCCCTGCAAAACCGTCAAGTGGATCAGGGGCTCGCGCGCGCCGAAGTCGGTTTCGGTTCCAGCGAAGCCGCCGTAAAGGCGGACCGCCTTGGCGGTCTGAATGCTCTCGGCGTAGATTCCTTGAGCGACCCAGATCTCATCATTGTCGGAAGCGGCATCGATCGCTGGCTTCAGAGTCTTAAAAGCGGTGTCCCAGGTCTGGCCGTTGGGATCGGGACCGGATGCTGCCGCGTTGACGTGGAGAATTGTGGCGCGGGCGCTGAACAGGAATGAGACTGTCAGAATGAGTCCGGCAGTCGCGACGAACCGTGGCGCGGCGCGGGCTCGTCTGGGAGACTGGGAGGTGATGACCCGCGATGGGTCGACATCGCGCCGGAGCGCGGCACTACCGTAGCGTGCGCTAAACATCGGGCTTCTCTCCTGTGACGTGGAGTCTCGGTTGTGCCCGTCCGCCCGGTTTCCGAACCAGCGGATCGGACCAGGTCTTTGGACGGTATCGTTCAATGAATTGTTCCCGATCCATTAGCAAGGGCTGGGGGCTGAGACAGGATACCCCGTCTCAGCCCCCAGCCCACGTCCCTCAGCCCTGAATTCTCAGCCCTCGATAGCTGCCAGCACCGCTTCCACGTGTCCCTCAACCTTCACCTTCGGCCAGACGCGCCGGATGACGCCGTCGCCGTCGATCAGGAAGGTGGTTCGTTCGAAGCCCATGTACGTCTTCCCGTAGTTGACCTTCTCCTTCCAGACTCCGTAGGCTTCACAGACGGAGTGGTCTTCATCGGCGAGGAGGGGGAATGGCAGGGTGTACTTGCCGATGAAGCGGGAGTGTTTCGACGCGGTGTCCGGGGAGATTCCCAATATGGCCACGCCATGCGCCTCGAACTCCGCGCCGAGGTCGCGAAAGCTGCACGCTTCCCTGGTGCAGCCTGGGGTATCGTCCTTGGGGTAGAAGTAGAGAACGAGCGGCCGGCCGCGGAAATCGGCGAGGGTCACCTCCCGCTCGCCATCCGCGTCCACCGCGGTGAGCCGGAAATCCGGCGCTATCTGTCCTGGTTCCATCGGGGTCCTCCAAAGTGGTTTGCTGGAGGGGAAACCCAAAGGACGGCGGGCTAGTTCAGGCCGTCGTTTTCGCCATCCAGATCGTTCTGCGCGTCGGTGTAGGTGGAGATCTCTTCGCCGCGGTAGACTGTCACCAGGAAATCCTCGCGGTCGAACGATGGGCGATAAGACGAAACCACATCCTGGTCTATCTGGGTGAGGAGTTCCTCTTCCTGGGTTGTGGTGATCTCCATCTCCAGGATGAGCGTTCCGTGGATGATATCGCCGGCGTAGTGAAGGTCCAATTGCCCGACGCGATTTTCGCCTTCCCAAACGATGTAGATCTCGCTGTCGCCGGTGCGGACGAGCCGCACGAACCGGTATTGTCCGTCCATGGTGGTCACCTGCCCCTTCGAGATGATTGCGCGCCCCTAACTTCTGCCCGTCGAACGGTAAGGACACCGTCCCATTCGATCATCGTCCAACCCGCACTCAGCGTGATGGGTGACTTTACGGCCCGTCCGAGCTGCCGTACAGCGCGTCCATCCAGAATATACCTGCCCGAGCGTGGGATGCAAATGGGGAGCGGTCCCACGGCGCCACCCCGACGAATTTCCACGGCGGTCCTGACGGCGAGCACGCGAGAGAGCGACGTCAGGAAATCCCGGGCGGAACCGCCCCCCGCTCCGTCCAGCGCTTCCAACAGAATTCGGCGTCCATACGCCCCGTCCACATAAAGGGCCGCCCCCAGGAAGTGCTCATATCCCTTTCGCCCTTTGTCTGCGAGAAGCCGCGGGTCGGGCCCGGAGCGGGAAAACGCCGTGACCAGAGGCACGAAGTACCGCGCCGCGTAGGGCGCCGCCTCTACGCCTGGCGCCCAGGCGGAGAGGCGCCCTGACTTGTCCATCAGGGGCAGGAAAAGGCGCTCACCCAGGTCCCCATTCGCCCATGCCTCCGGTTGGGTGAATCCGTCGATGCCAGGGAGGGCGGCGTGCCCCCACTCGTGCGTCAGCTCCCGCACCCACTCAATGTCGGACCGCGGCGTGTTCGCGGCCTCAATATGGATCGCTCCGCGCCATTGCCTCGCTCCGGCGGCTCCTTCCGCGCTAATCCAGACCGGCACCGGGTAAACGGCACGGATTTCGGCTCCCAGGACAGGATCGGTCAGGTCGCTCAGCGCGACAAGGAACCGGCCGACCTGGCGAGCCCGGGCTGGATCGACCCGGTCGGCGCAATGCACGGTGAATCGCAGGGCCAACGTGCCGGCCTTCAGGACGTAGGCGGAGACGAGAAGAGGGTACGGCATCCCGCTCGTGGGCTCGATGGGAGGTGTGTAGTTCACGAACGGCTTTGGGGAGATCGTAACGATCGTGGCTCCCCCAAC
This sequence comes from Armatimonadota bacterium, assembly GCA_036504095.1. NCBI lineage: Bacteria > Bacillati > Armatimonadota > Armatimonadota bacterium. The sequence continues at coordinate 60,487 of DASXVS010000013.1, forward strand.
TGTGGTTGTCTCGGCATCGATGGGGTAACCGGGGAGATCTTCCATCAGAAGCCCATCCAGAGAGGGATTCGCCGCCCAGAGGGATTCCAGGTTCGCTCGCGGGCGCATGGCATCGGGATCCAGCCTCCGCATGGCCGCAAGCAGGTGAGCCGCCGCAGAGGGGCGTTGCTCAGTCAGCGCCTGCACGAGGTTCTGAAGCGCGGAGAGGTTGCCCCGGTCCAGGGCCGCGGCATCCGGGATCGCCGCCACGGCCTCGTCCATAGAACCGTCCCTGGCGAGGGTCAGCGCGTGCCGCAGCCGATCGGACGTTTCATCGGCGCGCATCGGGGCGGCCGCCAGTATTGCGACCAGCGATGCGATCAGCAGGTAGCTTTGCCTCATTCTGAACTCTTAAGTGAGACTGCCCAACGCGCGGCGCGTGACAACTGGCGGGCTGTTTCGATGACCAAGAGAGGAGGAGCATACGCCGCGCCGTGAGGGGTGTCACCCCACCAATTCGTCCTCTGCCCGCCACGCCGGATCGACGATACACAGAAACTCGAGTTCCTCCGCACCCGTCGCCTGAATGAACTGCCGCGCCCCGGGCGGTATGTACACCATGTCGTTCGGGGCCACGCTGCGGGATTCGCCGTCGATATGCATCTGCCCGGCGCCACTGAGGATGTAGTACACCTCACTGGTGCGCAGGCGATGCGGGGTTGATGCGGCGCCGGCGGTAAGCCGTGCATGCGCCAGGCTGTAGCGCAAATCGACGGGGTGTTTGTCCGCATGGAGCAACTCACGCAGGGTCGTACTGTCGCCGGCCTTGAACTCGGGACAGTCCAATAGGGAAGTAACCAACATCTGTTCCGCCTGAAAAAACCGGCCGGAGCGAGGCAGGCCTCGCTCCGGCCACAGTGACTAGCGGCCCGGCATCCCAGGAACACCGAAGCCGGCGTTCCCTGGGGCAGCCGGTGGCGCCGTGCCCGTACCGGCCGGCGTGTTCACCACGCTGGGCGCAAGCGTGTTGTCCACCGTGAACGACCAGTTTTCGGTGGCGACGTTCCCCTTCCAGTCGGAAACCGAGAGGACAATCGTATGGCGCCCATCCTGCATGGGCTCAATGGGCTGAGTGACGACGGTTTTGTAATACACCCAGCCGGAGTTGGGCTGGTAGGTGAAGTCAACCGGCTTGTCGTCGAGGGACAACTTGATGCTGTGTGCGTCGATTCCGGACCCCTCGTCGCTCACAATGGCTCCGAAAAGGATAGGCGGTGTGCCGTTCATTTCCGTGGCGCGCACCGGTGTGACGTTCGCAATCTCGGGCTTCTCAACGTCCAGGGACTCCGGTGTGAAGCAATGGAGGGCTCCGTCATCGCTCAGTACATACAGCCGGCCATTGGCGACCACCGGCGAAGACGTGATATTCGTATACGCGCCCGCCGGAAGATTGGAGAACACGCCGTACTCCCACTTCACGTGTCCCGTCTCCGCATCGATTGCGTACAGGAATCCCCGGTTGGTGCCTACCAGGATGTTGCCGCCGCTCAATGTGGGCGATGAGTACAGGGCGCCGGCCAATTGAATGAACGGGTCCTTGCTCAGGGACTGCTTTTTGGGTTTGTCGGTAAACCGCATCGCGCGATCGGCATTGTCCGTGATCGTCCATTTCTCACGGCCTTTTAGGTCCAGCGCATAGAGCCTGCCGGCTTTGTCACCAAAGTAAACAGCGTCGGCGGTGACGAGCGGAGTATCCGAGATAGGATTGTGGGCCTCGTAGAACCATCGCGTGGCGCCGCTCCGGGTCATCGCATAAATCACGTTTCCGCCAACCGTGTAGATGTAGCGATCCGTTGCCACGGGCGTCGCGTAAACATTGGTGTTGGTGGTACGGTTTGAGTACTTCACTTTTCCGGAGGAGGCATTGACAGCGTAGAAATTCAGGTCGGCGGAAGTAAAGTAGAGCATCCCGTCGGCATACGTGGGTGAGCCGATGATGTTGTTGCCGGTGACGACCGGCGTCATGGCCTCCTTGCCGGTCTTGGCGTCCACTCCGTAGACCTTGTAGTCGTCGGAGCCGAAGTACACAATGCCATCAACTACGATGGGTGAGAATCGGATATGCCCACCGGTGTGGAACTGCCACTTCAGTGATCCAGTGTCCACATCGAGCGCGTACATGACCCCGTCCGAAGCGCCCACAAAGAGCAGGCCCCCATCCACGGCGGGAGTGGCTTTGATGGTGGCGGCCGAAGGCGTTCCGATAGGCCCTTCGGCGGGATAGACCCATTTCTGCTCGCCTGTTTCGGCGTCGAGGGCGTATACGTTGGATTGGGCGGCCAGGTAGACCGTTTTGCCCACAACGACCGGAGAAACCGGGTTGTTGGGATACCGGACGGTGTTGAACTTCCATTCCAGCGCCATGGGGACGGAAAGCGTCTCCGTGCTGATCGCTGTATGGCTCGGGTTGCCGAGGAACATGGGCCAATCCGCGGCGCGGGCGATCCGCGGCGCGACCGATATCGACAAGCCCACTACGAGCGTGGTCAGCGCCCGGACATTGCGCCGGCGGGCGATAGGCTGCGGCATGGAATCCTCCTGGAATGGTGGCGAGTGGCCTGGACGCCAAACGCGTCAATTGCTGGGCCTCACCCCAACTGTATCATATCGCCCAACGTCGGGCGCAGGGCAATCAAAGCACAGAAGAGGGAAATGGGAGCTTGTGCGTGGCGGTTCCGCTTATGGCACAGAGCTCCCACCTCCAGCGACCTGTTTTACGGCGTACCAAGGATGTACGGATTCGTTTCCGTGCCGGCTGCCGCCCGGATGACGCCGACGGCGTCCTGAAGGGAAATGCGGCCAGGGTAGGTGCTCAGCCCGTAGCGATGAACCCTCACCACGTTCGCCTCGGACGCAGTCAGCATGCCGGCGTAGTCCTTGAGCGCGGTCTTGGCCTCAGTCATGGTGTATGGCTGAAAACTCCAGCCGATGTCTTCGAATATCCCTGAAACGATCGGGCCAGGGTAGTGCATCACGCCGGGTCCCAGGTACGGCGTCATCAGTTCGTTGATGCTCGCGTGCAGGGTCGTGCCTGAATACGACGCCTCGTTGAGATGGGCCGTGCTGGAACCTTTCTGATAGGTGGCGGGGGCGTAGATCTGCGGATTGGTATTCGCCGCGGCCGCCCTGGCATTCGGGCCCTCAAAGTACAGCGCATTGCTGGTGATCGCCGCGGCGCGCTGGGCGTCGGTCAGCGACGTCAGCAACGGCGCATTCGCCGCGGGCCCTGTGGCGAGAAAGGTGTCGTAGATCAGTGGAAGACCGTAGGCATACGTCCCGATCGTCGTCTGGCTGAATCCGGAGGTGAAACCCAGGCCATGGCCCAGCTCGTGGAAGCAGGTGTGGTAAAAGTCGAAGTTACTGCCGGGCCGCCCGTCCGTGCCGTAGTAGAAGCTCAGATTGCCGAGGACGGTTGAGTTGTCGACATCGCTGTTGTACGTGATATTGATATCGTCCGGAGTAGAGCCGGCAGGCACATTCGCCGGTGTCACCAGGTCGTAGCCGACGATCTGGTTCGCCTCGGCCACAACGTAAAAGACGCCCGGCGTTTTCCCCGGCAGATCACTGAAGATCCATTTCGCGTAGGCCCCCCCGAGGATAGCGCTGGTGGCGGTTCCGCCCATCGAGACCATCGACGCGGTGACCTGGACCGGGACTGTTCCCTTCAGGCGATTGGCCCAGTTGGCGGCGGCGGCCTCGATGCATGCGCGCCGCGACGCGCCCAGCACCGGGTCATAGAACCCCACCCCCGGGTCATTCTGGTACGTGATGACGATGGGCACCGCGTAGGCCGATGACGCTTCAAGGAGGGTTAAGGCAAGAAGGGCCGTCAAGATTCCGGAAGCCTTCATCTGGCGCCTCCCTGCTTCTGCGGCGCGGCTTGCGTCGGTGTGCCGCAAGTGACGACAACGTGCCCGGACGCGTCGCGCGTTGCGACCTCGTAGTCCGTGTTCGCCGGGTCGACCAATGCGTATTTGATGCCGCCCGGTAGAACCCCGACCACCGATTGGAAGGGTTTCTCGGCCACGCGCGGAACCATGCTCGGGACCGGATCGGCCGCCCCCGGCATCTTGTAGATGGACGCGTCACCGGCGCGGCCTTGCGCTTGGCCGTGCTCGTACCGCACGAAAACATTGGGGTATTGCGTCGGCAGCACAGGCGCGGTGAAGTTTGCCCTCGCGGGCGGCCACGGAGCGATAGGGCCAACCGGCATTGTGGCCCGGGAAGACACTCGAGCCGGGGCTTTGGCCGTGTGCTTCACGCCCGCTTTACGGGGCACTGCAGCCTGAACGCCGGCCGAAAGCGCCACGAACGCCGCGCCGCAACCACAGAGCGTTCGAACAGTCGCCAACTTGAAGCGCATATCATGTTCTCCTTTCGCGCCGGGGACAAATACCTGGCGCGATTGTCTCGGTTAGGTCGGGGTGAATAATTACAATTCTAGCAGCCGCGGACATTGCGGCAGTCTCCTATTAGACCCCGACAGGCGCCCTAACGTTCGTTGCTTACGTCGAAAGGAATTGAGTGTCGTAAACCTGAATCCGGCCCCGGGTCCCGGCTACCGGGGCGATGCGTCCGGAGGCGGCGTCGGCGAAGGCGTCGGTTCGGGCGCCGGCGCGGGTTTTTCCGGCGCCGGCTGGCCCGCAGGGGGTTCGGCGGGCGCGGGCTCCGCGGCGGGTTCGGTTTCCTGCAACGCGGAGGCGTCTGGCGGCGTGGGGTCGTCCGCCGTCGTTTCCGCGGGCGATATGACTTTCGCAACCGGTTCGCGCATAGTTCTCTTCGTCCGGTGGCGCAATCGTGGCGACGCATCCCGGCCGCCGCGACCGCTCATCCATCGAGGCTGGGAGTCCACCGGGAACAACCTGGCGACAAGCGCTCTGGATTCCTCAGGGTTCGCGTATACGTAGACGCGGCCGGGGCGATTGGGCAGAATATGCATCGCGACGGATTCCTTCGGAACCGAGCGCGCAAACGTGGCCAACGCCACCAGTTGCCGGTATTTGAGCGTGCCCCGCATTTCCCTACGGACGATGTCCAGCGCCCCGGGCACACGCAGCCACGTGACCGGGTCCTTCATCTTTGCCTTCAGCGACTGAAGCATCTGCTGCTGCCGCCCGATGCGAACGAAGTCGCTGTCCGCGCTGCCTTCATTCGCGTGGCGGTAGCGCACGAAGCCCATCGCGTCGCGGCCATTGAGCGTTTGAACTCCGGGCTTCAGGTGGATGTGAAGGTTTCCCCAGTCATCGTCGTAATCAAGCTGCCTGTCCACGTTGACCGTGACACCGCCTAGTTGATCCACAACGTGCGCCAGCATTTTGTAATCGACAACCAGCGCCGCGTCCGTCTGAACGCCGAGGAAATCGTGGATAGTTTCGGCCGCCAGTTCCGGTCCGCCGATGGCGTGCGCGGCGTTGATCTTGCTGTAGCCGCGCGTACCGGGGATGTGAACGCGCGTATCGCGGGGAATGCTGAGCACCTGGATCGAATTCGCCTGGAAATCGAGGCGCGCGAGGAGCATCACGTCGCTGCGGGCGTTCGTGGCCATCACCTGATCATGGTCGTTGCGGTCTTCATCGCGCCCCAGCACCAGAAGCGTGACGGCATCGCGACCGCCGAACGCCGTCTTGGGATCGGCGCCGGCCCACAGGCCCTGCACCGCCTGGCGGAACGCCGTGTTCGCCACGAATGTGTAAGCGAGCCCGAGGACGCCGGCCAGGAGGCCGAACCCGAAGAGATAGGAGAGGATTCGCAGCGGGCGAAATCGCCGGCGCATCGGTCGGAGGGGCGGAATGTACGTATCGCCGTGAGTTGTATTCTTATGCAATGCTTTTCTGTTCAAATGAAAGAGGCGCGGACAGCCGATCGATTCAGCGGCCAGCACGGGAAATACTGTGGCCCAGGCCGCCACGTTGGGCCGCGGCAGGCAGACAGCCACCTAATTCTAACGTAATGTCCGACCCTGGTGTCACGGCCCGAAGCCTGGTTTCCGGCTGAGGCGCATCCGGCGCTCGCATGATCGGCAGATGCCGTGCCGCCAGTTCAGCGAACAGGCTCAAGAACGCCGCCGGATGGTTCAAGGCGAAGGGTCTCGTTCAGGCTGCCGCTGCGGAACCCCTGAAGGTCGAGCGTTACATACGCATATCCCAGTTCTTTGAGACGCGCTACCACCGAATCTCGCAGCGCGGAGTCCGCAAACCGGGGAATGTCGGTCGCGGTGACCTCGATGCGGGCGGTTTCCCCGTGGTGCCGTACGCGGCACTGTACGAAGCCCAGCGAGTGCAGGAAGCTTTCCGCGCGGTCCACCTGCCTCAGCCCGGCGATCTGGATGGGCGTTCCGTAGGGGAAGCGGCTGCTGAGACACGCGAGGCCCGGCTTGTCCCACGTGGGCAGGCCCATCGCGTGTGAAAGCTCGCGGATCTCTTCCTTATAAAGATCGGCGTCCATCAGCGGCGCGCGGACGCTCCATTCCTGGCCGGCGGCCACGCCGGGGCGATAGTCGCCCCTGTCGTCGGCGATGTAGCCAACGAGGATCGCGTTGTAGCCCTCATCGCGGGCCACGGAGGACAGCGCTTTGAACAACTCGGTCTTGCAGTGGTAGCACCGGTCCGGGTTGTTGGCCACATACGCCGGGTTGTCCATCTCGCGGGTGACCACCTCGCGGTGTGAGATGCCGATGAGGCGGGCAGCCTCGCGGCCCGGCTCCAGTTCGTCCTCGGAGTAGGACTCGCTGAGCGCGGTGCAGGCCAGGGCGTTATCGCCGAGCGCGCGGTACGCGGCGGCGGCCAGGAAAGTGCTGTCCACGCCGCCGGAGTAAGCGACGATCGCGCGTCCAAGGCCGCGCAGGTCTGCCATCAGGGCATCATATTTCGCCGCCAGAAGCGGATTATCGGTGAGCGGTTCGGTAGTTGTCATGTCACCCCTATGATAGCAGACGCAGTTGTACGGTGGAGGGATAGTTCGGCGCTTCAGGGCCCGGGGATCATCGCTAATCGAATGTGGTCGCGGAGAACTGGACTGATAGTTATGCTATTGAGCCGGTGTCAAACTGAGGGTAAAGGGAGACATCGGCCATGGGAGCGAGCCGACATTACAGCGCTGAGACGGAGGCGCGGGCGGCCCTCGAATCCATAAAGGGGCTGCGGACTGCGAACGAGATCGCCGGCGGGTTAGGGAATCACCCTATGGTGCAGGCGTCATGGAAGAAGCAGGCGATCGCGGGCCTGCTGGAGAGCTTCTCAAAGGGCTGGGTCAAGGAGACGCCGCACGGGTAGGGCTGAGGGGGTAGGGCTGAGGACTGAGGGGCCGATCGCGCGGCGTCCGGCATACGATAGTTCCACCGACATCCGTAGCCGCCGACGCTCAAGCGGCGAACGCGGACAATCGATAGGTATTGCGGAGACAGCCGGGGCTGCCATTTTCAGCCGCGGGACGCCTTTCGCATGCCCAGACCTTCAACAAATCGCGGAACCCGGAGCGCTTTACACGGCGGATCGTCCATCAACGATCTGGGGCTTTCCCCCCGCGGTATGGTGGTGATGGCGTGCGATGGCGCGCTGCGATTCCTGGAGGCCGCGGATGCGGCCCGCGCCGCCGAAAACCAGGACGCAGCGGTACTCAACGTGGAGAAGGCACAACGCGTCCTCCTCGAAATGATGGGCGCACTGGACCACGCCGTCGCCCCGGCAATGACGGAGACGCTGGAACGCCTCTACCAGTCGCTCCTGGACCGCCTGTCGGACGCCCTTCACGGAGACCGGAAAGCCATCACTGAGACGCGCCTCGTGCTGACCCGCCTGCGCAACGCGTGGCTGGAGGCGGGTGGCAGGTGCCGGGTGGCGGGTGGAAGGTGACAGGCGCCGGGTGGCGGGTGACAGGTGTCCGGTGGCGGGTGACAGGTATCGGGTTGCAGGTGTCGGGCACGGAGGCCCGACCTACCGTTAGCCCCCAAACGCTTCGATGTGTGTCCACTGGTGCAGGGCGTCCATGATCGGGTACGCGGTGAGGTCCATATGAATGGGGGTGACGCTGATCTGTCGCGCGTGGAGCGCGGAGACGTCGGTGCCTTCTTCCAGCACATCCTCGGGTTTTTCCCCGCCCATCCAGTAGTAGGTCCGGCCCGACGTGTCCGTGCGGGTCTCCAATTCGCCAACGTACTTGCGGATTCCCTGTTTGGTGAGCTTCACTCCCCGTAATTCACCCGTGGGAATGGCGGGGACGTTGACGTTGAGCAGGTTGAACGGCGGGAGGCGGTGCTCGTGCAGGACGACGGCGAGATGCGCCGCGAACCGCGCGGCCGCGCCGAAATCGGTCCCCTTACGCTCCGCAAACGGGAGTTCCGGCTCATCTTTCACGAACGGATAGTCGTTCATACGTACGGCGGAGATGGCTATCGAAGGCACCCCGATGATACAGGCCTCCATGGCGGCGCTGACGGTGCCGGAGTAGGTGAGATCCCAGCCCAGATTGGGGCCGTCGTTGATCCCGGAGATGACCAGGTCCGGTGTGAACGGCAGCACGCCCCGCAGGGCCAGAGCGACGCAATCGGACGGTGTGCCGGTACAGGAATACGCGGGCGAGCCGTCGGCGAGGCGCACGCTGGACACCCTGAGCGGCTTGTGGAGCGTGATGGAATGGCCGCTGGCGGAACGCGGACGATCGGGGGCGACGATGCCTATCTCGGCGACCTCGGCGATCGCTTCCTTCAGAGCGAAGAGCCCCGGCGCGTGGACGCCGTCATCGTTGGTGAGCAGTATTCGCATTGGCAGTAGTCAGTATAGGGTGTCGGGTCTAGGGTGTAGAGTCTAGGGTGTAGGGTCTAGGGTGTAGGGTCTAGGGTTTGGGGAATTGAGCCGAAACCCGAGACCCTACACCCTATATCCCTACCCCTTCTCTCTTGGTTCGCGGACGAATGCCAGCATGGCGGCGCTGGCGAGCGCCGCAATGGCCGCGGCGGCGAACACCGGGCCGTGCCGCCCCAACTGGGCAACGAGGATCCCTCCCAGCAACGGCGCCATCACTCGGAACGGGCCCGGCACGGCGGCCGCGGCGGCCGTGTAGATATGGACGCGCCCGCGGGGGGCGAACTCCATCACGATGTTGAATCCTGTCAACTGCCACCCGCTGTTGGCGAGGGATATCGGTACGAACGCCGCCGTGTACCAACCCAGCGTTGGCGCCAGCCACGCAGCCAGCGTGCAGACGCCGGTGAGCAAGGTGGACCAGAAAAGAACAGCCCGGTTTCCGTGGCGATCGGCCAGCGGGCCGAGGACGATATACCCGACCCCGCCGGCGATGGCCATGACGGCCGCCAGCACCGCGATGTCACCCGGCGACGCCTGGAAACGCTTGAGCGCATAGGTGGTGTACACGGCCGATACCATCATCTGAAACGCGAACAGGATCTGCGAACCCACGAACAGGTAGAACGGGCGATCCGTGCGGAGGACCGACAGTATCCGGCCATGGATCGTGCCCTCTTCTTCCTTCGGCTGCGGCCACGGGGTCTCGCGTACAAACGCCAGGGGTATCAGCCCGGAGGCGAGGATGATCCAGGCCACGCCCGCGCACGCGACGAAGCCATAGGGGAACTCAAGGCGCTGCAGGAACCACTTCGCCAGCATCGCAACGGCGAAGCCGACCACCCCGCCCAGCGCCGCGCCGCCCCCGAACAGGCGCCCGCGCAATTCCACAGGGATGGTATGTTCCAGCATCGCCGTGTAGCCGGGGTGATTCAGACCCATTACGAAGAACCACGCGAACACGAATCCCAGCGGAACCGACAGCAGCAGGGCGGGCGATGCGTGGGCCAGGAGGTACATGCTCACCACGATGGAGAGCAGGAAGGTGCGTTCGATGAGGCCGAGGCGGACGACCATCGGCCGGTACCGATCGCGACCACTGACGAGTCGCGCGCCTATCACCTGGGGCAGCAGCAGCCCGAACATGGCCATTGCAGGGATGAGCGCGACGATGACATCGCGGTTGATGAGGTGGTTCCGGAAAGCGGCCCAAGGCCCCGCGCCGGTCGCGTGCGTGAGTGCGGGGGCTAGTTCGCTGGCAAACAGGGGCAGAATCGTGACGGTGGAGAGTAGTGTGCTGCCCGCATAGTAGGTGATGATGTCCCACAGGAACGCGAAGATGTTAAAGCGCGAGTATGGGGTGTGCGGTCGGGTGGTGGTTTCCAGCATGGCTCATCAGGTTGGCGCGGTAGCCCAAGGCATGATAGACGGATGGAGAGGAGGGGAGATGGGGCCAAAAACCGGAATCGGAGAAGAGCAAGTGCTCTTCTCCGATTCCTGATATTCCGGCCGTACCCGACCGGGATAATGAGGTCTGTGTGCCAGCTCAGGAAGCCTGAGGCAGCGAACCGCAGGCAAACTGCGGGAACGGGCCGCTAGTGCACTTGCCACATGCCAAAGCCGCTGTCTCAAACATCTGCTCGGAAACCACCGTGGGCTTCGAGTAAACTTTCTTTTCCTTCGCTTCTTCGGAACGAGACTTCATCCTGTTCACCCCTTTCGCGGTAACGGTCTGCGAAGACTGAATGCGTTCGGCTCGGCCAGGGGACCTACACCGAAAAATTTCGCCTTTGGCCTGCCCTCAGGCCCAGAGGCCGACCGAGACACCCCGACGCAACTATAACATATCTGCGTCAAAATGTCAACCCTACACATGAGCGTCCTGTGGGAAACCCCACACAGCCCTAGCTTTATCGTGCATGAATGCAACGGCAAATTTCGAGCCAATTTCAACGCTCTTGGTGACTCATTTTGCGCCATTCGGCGCCTTCCGGGTCACACTACTTGTCAGATAGCGTTTACCACTTACGCCATCGGCCTTTTACCGTTCTCCCTGTAGGGTTCACGGTGCAGGCGCCTAGTTACGATGTGCCGTCGGACGCCGTTGCGCGGCGCCGGCAGCGTTTATGTCTACGTCAAGGCGTCCAGGTGAACGCCCGTACCGTGCCGTCCATACAACCGACGACAACGTAGTTTCCCGCCACGGAAGGCGACGAGAGTACCGGTTTGGGAAGGGACGTCTGCCAGAGGACGCTGCCGCTGGCTTTGTCCAGTGCAACAACGCGGCCCGACTCGGGATCTCCCCGTTTCGCCTGGGCCGTGCCGACGAAGATGACGTTATTCGTCACCGCGGGTGACGAAGTGTACGAATTCTGGGTAGCGTATCCAGTAACATACTTCCATTTCAGCGTGCCCGTTTGAGCATTAAGTGCCACGATTTCCTGATCGGGCTCGCCGATGCCAACGTAGGCGGTATCGCCGTCGTATGCGGGCGAGGACACGTAGGAGTGTTGGAGCCCTGAAACGTATTTCCACGCCAGTTCGCCGGTGGTGCGGTTGATGCCATAGACGGCGGTATCATAGTCGCCGGGGGCGCCGATCAGCAGAGTGCCGGCCAGGCAGGGCGAGTGGAAGTAGACCCCGCCTTGCGTTTCATAGCGCCATTTGAGTTTGCCGGTGGTGGCGTTCAATCCATAGAAGCCGCCGTCATTGGCGGAGGCGTAGACGATCCCGTCCGCGAATGCCTGGGAAGAATACACATATTGACCCGGCCGTTTCAGCAGCGGATCGGCCAGTCCGCTATTGGTCCGCCATTTGACCACGCCGCTGACGGCGTCCACTGCCCAGAAATCTTTGTTGGGGTAGCCCGAGCCGACGTAAATTGTGCCGTTCACGATGGTGGGGCTGGACGTATCCAGTCCGCCGGTGCGCAGCCGCCATTTGAGGACGCCCGCGGTGGTGAGCGCGTGAAGCGCGCCATCGCGCGACATCACGTAGACCATATTGCCGGACACGCAGGGAGTTGAGTCCACCCATGCCAGGGCCTCGGTATTCGCGCCGGCGGTGGGCAGCGGCTGAACCTTGGCGGTGTGAGTCATGATCGTGCGGGCTTTGTCCGAGACGTTGTAACGCCATTTTAGCTTGCCGGTGCTGAGGTCGATCGCCAGCAGCGAGCCCTTGGTTCCGCCCGCGTCGTCGCGGGTGCCGATGTAGACCACTCCGTCAACGATGGCGGGCGAGGAGGCGATGGCCACCGCGTCTCCCTGCCAGGTCCAGGCGGGTGTGAGCGGAACGTTCACATTAATGGGTGTGAAGGCGGTGTGTTTGACGTTGCCGCGGAACATGGGCCAGCTGGCGCCGGGGCTCACGGTGCGAAGCTTGGGCGCCGTAGACGTCTGGAGCATCGCCAGGGCAGTCCGCCCCGATGCCGCCTTGCGTTTGGCGGCTTTGGCGTGGCGCGGCGCCGCGGCGCGAACGCTCTTAGCGGAGCGCGGCGGTATCGTTTTACCGGCGGCGTTGGCGCCGGGCACCGCTGCAAAAATCATCAGCAACGCGTGTAAAGATATCCATCTGCTGGTTGTCATAGCCATTGCGGGTTGCTTACTCCTGTCACGGGGTCAGGCGCCGACGTCCCCATCATGCGTGTGACGCGCGCCGATTGCGGTGGGTTCCGCGTGCATTTGCATGATTGGGCACCATTTCTGCTCGTCTTCTCCAAAGTATATTCGCCGGCGCAGCCGACAGGCACAAAGTACCGCCGGCGGGGGCGGCCATCACGGCGCGGCCTGCATGGCGGTGTCGCGGTCGGCGCCTATCAGCATCTTGACGTGGCTGTCCTCGAAAAGCACGTTATAGCCGGCCTGTGCCATGCTTGCGCTGCTTCCGCTGGTGTCCGTGTACCGGTGCCAGGGATTGGTGTCCGAGAGAACGCCGGTTGCCGTTGGATTCTTGAATTCGGATCGCGTTCGCCCTCCCCGCCAGTACACGAGCCACTGGTCGTGCGGCGGCGGATTGACGGGCGGGGCGGAATTGTACGAATAGCTCAGGCCATAGGACTGCCAGAGGATGGTCGGCCAGAATGTGCCTCCGAACCTCTGATTATTGCTGTCTGAAGGGCACCGGAAGACCTCGACCGACTTCACGAAGCTGTTGAGCACGTTTGGTAGGGCTGTCGGGAGTGTGGGTGTAGACGATCGCAGCTTTTCCGCCGGGGGGAGGTGGTCATCGTTGTCGTCTGCGTAACTGATCATGGCGATGCCCAACTGCTTGAGGTTGGAGACGCATGCCGTCTGCTTTGCGCGCTCGCGTGCCTTGGCGAAAACTGGGAAGAGGATGGCCGCGAGGATGGCGATGATCGCTATGACGACCAGCAATTCGATGAGGGTGAAAGCAGGAACACGCGCAGGATGGCGGCGGAGGGGAGAAGTGGTCGGGGTGAATGGATTTGAACCATCGACCTCTCGGTCCCGAACCGAGTGCTCTACCAAGCTGAGCCACACCCCGATGACGCGCCGCGCAACAGCGCGGGCGCCGTCTGACGCACCCGCAAGAGAGAGTATACCATGCCGTCCCATCACATGCCAAACGAGATCGCACATCTTCGTCAACTCGCCGCGGCCGCCCTGGCCCAGATAACCGTGCAAGCGCTCAACACCCTCATGTTACCACAACATGCAACAAAACAGCCAAAAGAAAATATACAACCATTCGGCCGGAAAACCTACAGCCGATTTGTGATGCCCCGGAGTCTGCTCGCCGAATCCCGTGCATTGACTTTGAGCGTAACGCGCCACAAAATGGAGCAACCGGGGTCTACCGGCCACTTATGCATGACGACAGACGTACCGCCAGGGTTCACGCCGATTCACAGGGTTTGAGCCGGGCGCCCCACATCCGGCGGATGCGGCGGTACGCTGATGACTGGATACAAGGAGAATACCATGCAGCCACCTTATAATTTCAACGCCGGTCCGGCCGTCCTACCCAAGTCCGTTCTTGAAGAAGCGCAGAGGAATCTCCTGGATTTCAACGGCACGGGCATGTCCATCCTTGAGATCAGCCACCGGTCGAAGGATTTCGAGGCCGTTGTCACGGAGGCGGAGGCGCTCGCGAAGGAACTGCTCTCGATCCCGGACAACTACCGGGTGCTTTTCCTGCAGGGCGGCGCCAGTTTGCAGTTCTCCATGGTCCCGATGAACTTCCTGGCCGAGGGGCGTACGGCGGACTACGTTCTCACCGGGTCGTGGTCGGAAAAAGCGCTGGCTGAAGCCGAGAAGACCGGCAGCGCGCACGTTGCGGCGTCCGGCAAAGTGGCGGGGTACAAGCATATCCCGACGCCGGCCGAGATCGCGCTGAGCGACGACCCGGTTTACGTGCACATCACGTCGAACAACACCATTTACGGTACCCAGTGGCGGGACCTGCCCGCATTTCCGGGGACCCCGATTGTGGCGGACATGAGCAGCGACATGCTGTCGCGCCCGGTGAACGTTGCCGATTACGCGGTGATTTATGCGGGTCTACAGAAGAACGCAGGCCCGGCGGGCGCCACGATGGTGATCATCCGGGACGACTGGCTGGAACGCTGCCCGAAGACGCTTCCGACGATGCTGCGCTACGACGTGATGGCCAAGAACAACTCGCTTTACAACACGCCGCCGGTGTTTGCGATCTATATCAGCATGCTTGTTATGCGCTGGCTCAAGGCGGGCGGCGGCCTCGGCGAGATGGCGAAGCGGAACGCCGCGAAGGCCAGGATCGTGTACGACGCGATTGACGGAAGCGGCGGGTTCTACGTGGGCCACGCCGAACCGGGCAGCCGAAGCGTCATGAACATCACGTTCCGGGTGAGCGACGAGGAGAAGGAGAAGGAATTCCTCGCTCTCGCCAAGGCGAAGGGATTCGTGGGGTTGAACGGCCATCGGAGCGTGGGCGGCGTCCGCGCCAGCACGTACAATGCACTGCCGGTGGAAGCGTGCGAGGCGCTTGCGGGGCTGATGAGGGAGTTCAGGGGATAGGGTCAAGGGTTTCGGGTGTAGGGTATAGTCCCGAAGGCCACACTGGGCGCATTGTCCAACGAGGCATTACAATGGCATTACGATCCTACCAAGATCTCATTGTTTGGCAGATGGCGATTGACTTGGTGGTATCGTGCTATGCGATCTCGGCAGCGTTCCCTCGATCAGAAGTCTATGGCTTGTCCAGCCAGATGAGAAGAGCATCCGTCTCTGTTCCCGCGAACATCGCGGAAGGCTATGGGCGCCAGCACCGCCCCGAGTATCTGAACCACCTGAGCATCGCTTCCGGTTCGCTAACTGAACTTGAGACACACATTCAAATTGCCGCACGCCTATCATATATAGACGAGGGGGCACATAAAGCGCTCATGCTGCAGGCAGACGAAGTTGGCCGCATGCTCGGAAGTCTTCGTCGCTCACTGTCTCATACCAGCTAGCGAAGGCATTCCGCTTCGCACCCTAGACCCCATACCCTAGACCCTAAACCCTATGAACAACATCAGAATTTTGGTTGCCGACCCGATCGCGGAGGTTGGCGTTACGCGCCTCCAGCAGGTTGGGCAAGTAGATGTGATCACGAAGCAGACGCCGGAGGAACTGAAGGCGAACCTGCCCAATTACGACGCGATGGTCGTGCGGTCCGAGACGAAGGTCACGGACGATATCCTGGCCAACGCGGGGGATCGGCTGAAAGTGATCGGCCGCGCCGGTGTGGGCGTTGACAACATCGATCTGCCGGCCGCGACAAACAAAGGCATCATCGTGGTCAACTCGCCGGACGGGAACACCCTGGCTGCGGCGGAGCACACGATGGCGCTGATCCTGGCGCTGGCGCGCAACGTTCCGGACGCCGTGGCGAGCATGCGGGCGGGTGAATGGAAGCGCGGCAAGTTCGTCGGCGTGCAACTCTATGGGAAGACGCTGGGCGTTATCGGCCTGGGCAAGATCGGGCGTGAGGTGGCGGCGAGGGCGAAAGCCTTCGAAATGCACGTGCTGGCATACGATCCATACCTTACAGACGAGGCGGCGGATCGGCTTGGCGTTACGTTGAGCACACTGGAGCGGATTTTCCGGGAGAGCGATTTCGTGACGTTCCACGTGCCACTGACCGCGCAGACGCGCGGCCTGCTGGGCGCCGAGCAGCTTGCGGTGATGAAACCGAGCGCGAGGATCATCAATGTGGCGCGCGGCGGGATCGTCGATGAGGCGGCGCTTCGCGCGGCGGTCGACGAAGGCCGGGTCGCCGGGGCGGCGATCGACGTTTTCGAAAAGGAGCCGGTTCCCGCGGACAGCCCGCTATTGGGGCACTCGAAGATCCTTACGACACCCCACCTGGGCGCCAGCACCGCCGAGGCGCAGATCGCCGTGGTGATGGACGTTGCGGAGCAAATCGCCGACATCATGGCGGGCAAACCGGCCCGCGCCGCGGTGAACATGCCGGCGATTGACCCGGCGATGTACGCATTGCTCAAGCCATACCTCACGCTGGCTGAAAAACTTGGCCGCCTGCACGCGCAGCTCCGATGGAGCCGCGTTGAGACCGTTGAGATCACTTACTGCGGTGACGTTGCGGAACTGGACGTCCGTCCGGTGACGCGCGCGGTTCTGAAGGGGCTCCTGGAGCCGTTGATGAAGGAAAGCGTGAACTACGTGAACGCGCCGATCCTGGCGGAACAGCGCGGCATCAAGGTTGTGGAATCGAAGATGGAGGCGCCCGCGGACTACACAGACTTGATCACCGTGACGGTCACGTCAGAATCCGGGCGCCACGAAATCGCCGGGACGAAGTTCGGCGCCCGTGATATCCGCATCGTGAACATCGAGGGCTTCCGCGTAGACGTTGAACCGACCGGCCTGGCGCTGATGGCCCGCCACCACGACCAGCCCGGGATGATCGGAACCGTTGGCACGCTTCTGGGCAACAACGGGATCAACATCGCCGGCATGCAGGTGGGCCGCCACCAGAAGCGCGGCCTGGCGCTGATGATCCTGACCGTGGACGACGAGATTCCGGAGCCTCTGCTACAGGAACTGCTGAAGGTGGAAGGCATGGACAACGCGAGACCGATCGCGTTTTAGGACCCTCACCCAGTAAAAGCGCCGGCCGACCCGTGCGGGCCGGCCGGCGCTTTTTCCGGCGTATGGGCGCCGATTTCACTCGTAGTAAAGCAGCAGCTTGTCTTCATTCCCACGGAAGATCAGTCCGCAGGCGGGACAGCGAAGTGTGAGCATCACGCCAAAGCGCGAAGCCTCTATGATTTCCCCGCATCCGGTGCGGGGGCATTGAACGGTAGGCTTGCCGGTGCGCAACTCGTGGACCGCGGCGCGGATCCTTGCGAAATACGCCTCCTGGCTGCGAGCGCCATCAACATTCAGGTAAGCACTCCGACCCATCGGTTGCCCTCCTCTCTCGCATCCATGGATGTAGACTCATCTGCCGGGCGAATAGGTTCCCGAAGGGCGACGAATAACTGGAGGGGAAAGACGAGGGTCGTTCCGGCGCGTGTCTAGCGGCCGGGACGCTCAAGGGCTTTCCAGGCGAAGATGCCGGCCCACGCGGCGAACAGAGCCCCGGTCCGGAACCATGCGAGCGATTGCTCCCATGCCCGCGCGTGCGGATTGAGCGGAACAATGGCCGTGCCGAACCAGAAGATGAACCAGAGCGCCGACCAGATGAGGCAGAGAAACCGCACCCAACGGCGTTTGTGTCCGCTCCCCATCACCCGCCCGAGCCCTGTGGATAAGCGCTGTGGATAACCTGGTGAAACCCGGTTGACGCTGTGGATACCGGCGACGCGCACGCTCGAAGGGGCGCTGGAACGGCCGGCGTTACGGGCACGCCGCTTATGATGCGGTTTTCCACAGGCCCCTCGCAGCGTAACAGGCGACTCCGAGTATGGCGGCGGCGCCCACCGATCGCCATGCGGACGGAGGCATGAGGGCCAGCATCAGGACGATCGCGCCCGCCAGCCACGCCCACCCCCGGGAAGCCAGGCGGGCCAGGTAGGAGACCAGGACCGCGCCGGACGCGAACTCAATCAGCCCTTCCAGCGACGCCACTCGCGAGGCCCCTATCGCGATCGCCGACGCCGCCAGCGCCGCGGCCCAGGGTGCGTCGCCGCTTCCCGACGCAACCCCCAATGCCCGCGGCAACTGCCCCAGCCTGGCCAGAGAAGCGATGGATTCGGCGGCCTCGGACAGCAGCCGGTGGATGGCCACCGCGCAACAAACCGAGGCGCCGACGGAGAGGCCCCAGAGAGCGATCGGCTGCCCGGTCGCCGCGGCGATGCTGAGGAGTGGGGCGTGGTCGACCGACCTCGCAAAGAGACGGTGGGTGGTGAACGCCGAACCGCCGACGCCGACAGAGACGGCCGTGACGATGAGGGCGATGACGGCCATCAGCGCCGCGCCTAGCAGAGCGGCGCGCGGAATGCTCTGCCGGGGGCGAACGATGACGCCCGACAGGCAAAGGGGATACTCCAGTCCGCCGAACAGGAAGAAAAGGAGGCCCGCGCCGGGCAGCACGGCGGCCCAGCCGTGCGGGGCGAATGGAACGAAGCCCGAACGCGTCGCCAGGGGCGCCGCGAGCCCCACGTAGAACCCGATACCGACCACTGCCGCACCCGTTGCGATGGAGACAGCGGACGGCGAGGAAGCCACGCCGAGCATCACCGCCGCGCCCGCCAGAAGCAGGGCAGCGCCTGCGACAACACTGTGCGTGGCGTCGGTTCCGCGCGGCAGCAGATAAGCCGAAAGAACGCCGGCCAGGGCGGAAGCCGCGGCAATCCTGGCGACGGCGCCCATCCACCACGGCACGAAACTGGAGAACGGCGCGCCGGAACGGTCCGGCGAGACCGCCAGTCGGGCGAGGCCCAGGGCGAGCGCCGCGGCCAGGAGGAGCGAGATCAACGCCGCCGGCCCCACCGCGTCCACGGCCATCGCCGGCAGGAGGAAGACGCCACCGGCGAGAAGCCCCCCGAGGCCCGGGAGGATAGCGTCGATGAACGGCACGTTGTTTTCGGTATGAGGGTGTTCGGAAGGCATTCTGGACTCGTGGCGGCCGTTCAGGGCGATGGGCGCCTAGAAAGAGGATAGCGCCCCGGGGGAGTTGGGGGATAGCCGGGGGGTTGGGCTGAGGTGATAGGGCTGAGGGCTAATGAAGCACCAGGTCAATGAGTGAATGAGTCAATAGGCGAACCGACACTTTTCATCTTCTTATATCACTTGGGTGGCCGGTAATTACTGGGCAGGCTAGAATAGACCCCATTACTTTGCGTCATTAATAGTACGCCCGCTCTTCGCCTCCGTATGGGCGGGCGAGTTCATTCACGGTACGCGACGCGCAGCTTGGCAGCCCTCGCGGCGTCCGGCGGCGTGTTAAGGAGAGTCGGAGAAAATGCAGTATACAGCCCTTCTAGCCCGCGCACTTGCCGTGGCCGTGGTGATCGCGGTTCCGGCCGGCGCGGTTGTGATCGATTTCGAGGACCTCGGCACCGGCCCCACGTCGGTGCAGGTCACCAACCAGTACGCATCGTTAGGCGTTATTTTCAGCAACGCCACGGATATCAATTTCGATACGGGCCAGATCCAGATCCCCGGGTTTGCGCATTCCGGGATCAGGGCGGTGGAACCGTGCTTTGCGGCGGAGTTTTGCAACAGTCCCATGTCGATCAGTTTTACGGCCGGACAGGCGCGCGTGAAGGCGTGGGTGGGGCTGGATTTCAGCTCGACCCAATCGACGACAATCGAAATGGCCGGTTACGACGCAGGCGGTTCGAAGGTCACGTCCACCACCGTTACTTTCCCGGCGAAGACCAGCCCGACGCTGATCCGGACCCCGATGGAGATCGGGCGGTTCGCCGCGGACATATGGCGGGTGGACATCGGGGTGGCGCCCGTTGGGATCGGGTACAACAACGGCATCGGCATCGACGACATCGAGTTCGACACCATCGGCCCGCCGCCGCCGTGTCCCGCCGTGAATCCCCCCTCAGTGGGCATCGTCCAGCCGGCAAGCGGCCTTGTGACGCGCTGTAACCGGTTCCTCTTTCAGGACAACGTCATCACCGGGGATCCGTTCGCGAGGCGCACGATCATGGTGCATGGCCCCTCCATGGGCCAGCTCACGCAATGGACAACTCCGGTTTCCTCCGGGGTCAGCGCCGTGACATGGCTGTACGGCTCGCTCTTCCCGGGACTGAACACAGTGACCGATCGGATCGAGGACTGCAAGGGTTTCGCGGAGAAGTCGGCCACCGTGGAATACGACCCCATCCCCGATGGCACGCGCATCGTTGTTGACGGATTCGAGCCGACGCAGGCGGTACAGACGGTGCCGAACACGGTTCCGCTGATCGTGGACAAGCGTACCGTGGTGCGCGTTTACCTCCACCTGGAGGGGCCGCTCACCACGCTTCCCGGGCTATCGGGGTCGCTCTCCGCGTACCTGCCGAGTTCGTTCGGGGATTTCTACCTCGGAGCGGGGATACCGCCCTACAGCGTTCAATCGCTCAACACGGTGACCGCCACGCAGTCGACGGACCTGCAGGCGGCGAGGAAGAGCATCAACGCGTCGCTCAATTTCGAGGTGCCGGCGAGTTGGACGGAGAACCCGAAAGTCCATTTCCAGCTCAGCGGGATATGGGTTGACGGCTGTGACACGCGCCTCGAGGTTGACGGGGGGAACAACACGCTGGCATACGGGAATTATCTGTACAATACATTTACTCCAGCGCCTCCCGTGCGGGTCCGCCTCTTTGCGGTTCCCTACCAGACCACCAGCGGTGGCACAGTGTTCACGCCGCGCGACCTGGACTTCAATTTCCTGGAATCGTGGCTGCGGCGCGCCTACCCGACCGCCGAGGTCATCAGCAGCAGATCGACGCTTTCCACGCGGACGGGCACCCCGGATGGGTCCTTCAGCGCCGACGACATCAATTCACAGCTGCAGGACACGCGGAGCATGGAGGTCTCCAGCGGCAGCGTGGATGACAGGACGCACTACTACGGGATGGTCGCGGACGGCGGCGGATTCATGCGCGGCAAGGCGGACGACATCCCCGGTTGGGTGGCATCCGGTCCGACCGGCAATCGTTATTTCGGGTGGGACACGGACGGCACGTATGGCGACTGGTACGGGGGGCACGAACTGGGGCATACGTTCGGCCGATTCCACGCCGAGTATTGCGGTGCGCAGGCCTGTTTCACCTTCATCTGGACGTTCTGCCCGGGCGGGTACGTCCCGTACCCGTTCTTCAGCGGCCTGCTGGCCAGTGACTGGACGTATGGCAACTACGGTTTCGACGTAGGGGATCCGGGCCTCAAGCTGCCCCGCGCGGTGTACCGCCCCGATGTGTACCACGACGTGATGACGTACTGCGATTACGAGTGGGTTTCCGATTTCACCTACGAAGGGATAATGAGCCGGCTCCAGGCTGAGAATCCCAGCGGATTGCGGACCAGGCGGGCCCCGATCGCCGACGCCCTGATGGTGAGCGCCAAGATGAACCTGACGCAGGAGACGGCGCAACTGCGGCCGTTCTGGCGCATGCCCAACCTGGAGCCCACGCCGCGACCGGCGACGAGCCACTACAGCGTCCACCTGAAAGACATCGCCGATGCCGACCTGGCGGTTTATCTCTTCTCTCCAAAGGTGGATTCGGAGGCCGTTGCGGGCGAGGATCTGAAGGCGTCGCTTTCGGAGGTCGTTCCGTGGGTATCGGGAACGCACCGCATCGTGGTGATGCGGGACGGCGTTGAAATCGCATCGCGAACCGTGAGCGCCAATACTCCAATCGTACACGTCCTCAGCCCGAACGGCGGGGAGAACCTGAGCGGCGCGACGGCCGTCGTCACTTGGCAGGCTTCGGATGCGGATAATCAGCCGCTGACCTATGCGCTGCAATACAGCAAAGACGGCGGACTGTCGTGGCAGGTGGTTGACAGCGGTATCCAGACCACTTCTTACACGGTCAATCTCGACGAAATCCCCGGCAGCGCGAAGGCGTTGTTCCGGGTGTATGCGACCGACGGTGTGAATACCGGCGTTGACTCATCGGACGCCGTGTTCACTGTGCGGACGAAGCCGCCGAAGGCGCTTATCATCTCCCCCGGCAATAATAACGCGTTCACGACCGCGGATACCATTACGTTCACCGGCAGCGCTTCGGACATCGAGGATGGCAGCTTATCCGGCGCCGCGCTGCAGTGGACATCGAACCTGCAAGGCGTGCTGGGGTCGGGCACTTCCATTTCGGACAGCCTGAAGCCCGGAACGCACGTCATCACGTTGACGGCGACCGACTCCGGAGGCGCGAGCGGCGTGGCGAGCATCAACCTGGTGGTTTCCGCAGCCGCGCCGATGCCCGAGCCCGGCCCCGACCGCTACGCCATCGTCGGAAGCAACGTTGCTCTTGACGGCAGCGCTTCAACCGGCGTTCCGGCGCTGACATACGCGTGGACGATGGTCTCCATGCCGGATGGCAGCACATCCGTGATCGCAAATCCGGGCACCGCGAGCCCGTCGTTCACGCCGGACAGGCCCGGAGCCTACGTGGTCCAACTGACGATCACCGACGGCACCGGCACCATTGCGGCCGCGCAGGTCACCATCCACGCCACGGATTCCGTCAGCGCCCTGCGCATCGCCGGAGGCCTCGCGACCTCTACGCCGGCGGATATGGCCGCGATGGACGTGGAGAGCGGCGGAATATCCGCGGGACACATCGACATCGTGGACGCGGTCCGCCTGCTCAAGCGCGCATTGCTCGACACCGGCGGCGGAGGCGCCGTGACGGTGACCATCGCAAATCAACTCAGTTCGGTCCCGCTCGTCGGCCGCGGCTACGGGGTCCTGATCGACGACCCACGCCTGAACGGTTCACCCGATCGCCGTGTCCTGGCCTGCCACCAGTTCATCGGGGCTTACAACACGCATCCCCTGGCCGTTGAGTACCTTCCGGCGGTTCAGAAATGGGCCGCCTTCAATGAAGATCACCATTCCACAATCTCCAGCGAAACCGCCATCCTGCCGCTGGGGGAAAAGATCAATTATGCGTTCGGGCCAACCGTTGGCGCCGTGACGCGTTCCTCGGCAGGCGGACCGTTCCCGTGGGGCGTCTACCTGGACGATCCGCGGATCAATTACAGCCCGAACGCCATCGTGCTCTCGATGCATGACCGCATATCGAGCGCCGGTCAAACGCTGGGAGTTTGGTACAGCGGATCGAAGTGGGTGGCAATCAACGAGGCGGGAGCGACAATACCGGGCACCGAACGCTACTTCTGGGTTGACGCCGCCGCTTCGGGAGGACGGATTGTCATGTCTCCCAGCACGGCCTATTCCAATTACGGTGTCTATCTCGACGACGCACGCATCAATGGTAACTCCGGCGCCATCGTACTGGCGCAGCACTCCGGATCCGGCTCGTACAATACGTCTCCCGTGGCCGTGTGGTACGACGGAGCAAGGTGGGTTGCCTACAACGACGATGTTACCCCGCTCGAAACCGGCGAAGCCATCAACTACTACATCGTGACGCCGTGATCGAGGAGGCAGGAGACAGGAGGCAGGGGGAAGGAGGCAGGATTCGGGATTCAGTTTCCGAATCCTGAACCCTGAACCCGGAACCCTGATTGAGCTACTTGGTGGCGGGCCGAACGTAGAGGCCCGCCACCTTGCTTTTGGCGTCCTGCGCCATCTGGCCTGTCATGCCGCCCTTCCGGAAGTGCATCTGGAAGATGGTGACATTGAAACCCTGGTTTTTCGTGGTGGTCACGATCTTAACCGATACGAGGGGGCCGAGGGGCGTGATGTACTGGCTCTTTGTGGCCTGAAGAACGTCGCGCGTGAGCGCGGCGGCCATTTCCGGCGTCAGGTCGTTCTTCAACGGCTTCGGATCGCCGGCCGTAACAGCGTTGACGGCGCGCTTCACTACAGGCGGCAACGGCTTCGCCGCGGCCCGCGGCGCGGCCAGTGAGGCGGCGGGCGCAAGCATCGCGGCCGCCAGGCAGACGGGCAGAATGAATCTCATCAGTGCAGTCCTTTCAGGCAGCCGGTGTTAGCGCCGGTCGCCACGGTGATGTACGAAGCGCGGGCTTGCGTGGTTTCACGGCTGGGGCGGGTATCGCAATGTGTTGGCCCGGCGCATCTTGGCCACTGTTTTCGCATCCTCGCCTGCGACGTTCGGTTGGGCAGAGAGGACGAAGCCGGCGCCGTCCAGCCGGTATTCGAGCGGCTTGCCGGTGTACGGGTCCATCAGTGGTGAACGTGAAGCAGCAGCGAGCGTTTCGGGCCAGCGCCCGTGTGTGCCGCGGTATGCCATCACATCCGCCATGCCGAGCGTGAGGGCGCGGCGGGCCATCGAACGCGTTTCGCTCCCAATGGCGCCTGCAAAGACCGGCGTCAGGATGTAGGTCATCATGTAGGTTGGGCGCTTCCCGCCCGATTGCTCTATTTCGGCTTGCACTGCGGCCACAGCGGCCTCGCGGCCTGAGGCGGGAGTGCCGGCCGCAAGAACGATGCGCGTCATCCAGTGAAGGTAGACCGCTTCGGACGGATCCAGAAAGAGCCACTGAAAGCCGTTGGACCGCTTGCGTCCCGCCGGCTTCCATGGCGCCGGCGCCGGTGCGGAGAGCGCGCGAATATCCGCGGCGGAAGTCATCTGTCGCATAGCGTTAAGGCCGTACAGGGTCTCGCACCGCAGGCACTGCAGCAAGTCGCGGTGCGGATCGTAGGCGTCGATTTCCCGGCGCACGGCAGACGCCACGGACGCGTTCGGACCCGCCACTGCGAGGATGTCCTGGAAGCCGGACAGCGTGAGGCCGTCACACGCGATGCTGACGAGATGGCCGATGAGGATCGGCTCCTCCGCCGCATGCGCAGCGAATCGGAAACCGAGCGCCTGGTTCCTGACCGCGTCCGCATAGCGCCCCTCGCGGGCCATCAGTACGCTCTCCCAGCGAATCCACTTGGCCCCCTCCCGCATCTGCGCGAACTGCGGGAACAGCGCATCCATGTTCCATTCGTGCGGAAAGTACGCGTGCGGCTTCGCGGCGGCGGCATGCACGAGGCGCCCGACGTCCGGCCGGGACTCGAGAAGGGCTTTCAGGGCGCGGGCCTGCCGATCGTCCATCAGGGCGAGCGAAGTGCTCTTCGTCGCGGCGTCGAAGGACCTGGTGTCGAAACGCCGGCGCTCTTCCAGGGCGATCATGCCCTTGTACTCGCTCGCGGCGTTCTCGGAGGCCGGCGGCACGGGGATATGCAGGTCGGCGTCGGTCAGCGGAATTCCGGCGGCGCGGGCGGCGTTGCGCTCGGTTTCGAGATCGTAGGGGCGCATCCACCGGACGAGGCCGATGACGGCCAGCAAGAGGATTGCCAGCAGAGACAGCAGTACGATTTTCCAGCGTTGCAACGTATGACTCCTTCTGATTACGGCGCAGGAAACGGTTCCATCATCACTGCGGTGGCGCGCCCGGCATCGGCGGGCTTCCTGGCATGGGTGGCCCGCTGCTTACGGCCCTTACGCGCGGGTAGCGTATGAAGCTTTCGCGCTTGCGCCGCCGTCCTCCGTCCTTCGCATCCGCGGCCGTCATGTACGGCTTTGTGAAGACGATGAAACCGCTCCCCTCACGGAAATACCCCAGTGGCGCGCCTGTATACGGATCAGCGGGCACGGGACTAACCGCGGAACTGAGCGTCTGGGGGTATCGGCCGTTTCGCGCGCGGTACGCCAGCACCGAGGCCATCCCGGACACCAGCGTCCGCCGGACCGAGGCCACGACGCTCCGATCGGCGGCCTTGGGAAGCACCGGCATCAGGATGGCGGTCACGGCAGCGGTCGGCCGCTTGCCCATTGCGCGTCCCATTTCGCGGTTCACGGATTCCATGGCCCTGTAGCGTTGCGACGCCGGCGCGCGCGATGCCTCGATCAGGCGCGTCATCCAGTGGAGGTACACTGCCCGGGAGGGATCGGTATACCACCAATCGCCGAGCTTGCCTTGTGATATGCCATCGAACCTGGTGAAGCCGAAAACCACTTCGCCCTTCAGGCAACGCGTGAGGTCGGCCCCGGGATCGTACGCTGCGATCTCCCGCCGAACCGCGTCGGCGACAGCAGCGTTCGGACCTGCTATGTCCAGGATGTCCTCGAAGCCCTGCATTGCGATCGCCTGGCATGCGAGGCTCACGAGGTAGGCGATGAGGGCCGGCTCTTCGGCGGCCTGCCGGGCAATGCGCAATCCCAGCGCCTGGTTCTTCACCGCCTGCACATATCGACCATTGCGGGCCAGCAAGACGCTTTCCCACCGGATCCATCGGGCGCACTCGCGCATCCCCGCGAATTGGGGAAGGAGGTCGGGCCCCACGGTGGCCGCCAGGTCGGCCGGAAATCGGCAGTGCGGCTTCGCGGCGGCGGCGTGAACGAGGCGCGATACGTCCGGACGTCCGTTGATGAGGCTTTTCAGCGCGCCGGCGGTTCGCGCGTCCATCGCCGCCAATGACGGCCCCACATTTCCAACGGCATCAATGGCCGAGTTATCCAGCGGCCAGCGGGCTCTCACTGCCTTCAACGCGGCATACTCGGCGGCCGCGTTCTCATTGGTTGGCGGCACAGGGACGCGCAACTCGGCCGCGCTCAGCGGGATGCCGGCGGCGCGGGCGGCTTTGCGCTCGGTCTCCAGATCGTAGGGGCGCATCCACCGGACGAGGCCGATGCCTGCCAGTATGAGGATTGCCAGCAGAGACAGCAGTACGATTTTCCAGCGTTGCATCGTATGACTCCTCCTGATTACGGCGTAGGAAACGGTTCCGTCATCACTGCGGCGACCCACCCGACGGCGCCGGACCACCGGGCATCGGCGGCCCACCCGGCATTGGCGGCCCGCTCGATGGCGCCGGACCAATCGGCATCGGCGGGCTTCCGGGCATGGGCCGCCCGCCCGGCATCGGCGGTCCAGTTGTTGTCGCCTTGGTGGGCGGGTAGCGTATGATGCTCTCGGCCGCCAGCCGTTTGCCACCGTCGCGGGCCTCCTCCGGCGTCATGAGCTGTTCCACGAAGACGAAGAAGCCGATCCCCTCGCGGGTATATCCCAGCGGCTTACCCGTGTAGGGATCGACGGGCCCGGGGCTCACAGCGGAACTCAGCGAGTCCGGGTATCGGCCGTGCCTGGCGCGATACGCCAGCACCGAAGCCATCGCGGACACGAGCGTCCTCTGCGCCTCAGACTGCACGCTCGCGGCCGCCGCTTTGGCCCAGACCGGCATCATCATGCTAGTCAGCACGGCGGTCGGGCGAAACCCCATCTCGCGGTCCATGTCCGACTTGACAACTTCGATGGCCATGATGCGTTCCGGCGTCGGCCTGCTTGATGCTTCGATCGCCCGGGCGGTCCAGTGAATCGACACCGCTTTGGAGGATTCGATGAACCACCGGTCGCCGAAGCCGTTGCTCCCCGGGAGGTACAGCTTCGATTGGCTCTGGACCAATTCGCCCTTAAGGCCCCGGGTGAGGTCTCCCCGCGGGTCATACGCGGCGATCTCCCGGCGCACCGCATCGGCGACCGACGCGTTCGGGCCGGCCATTTCGAGGATATCCTTGAAGCCCTGCATCGCGATGGCTTCGCACGCACGGCTCACCAGGTAGGCGATGAGATTCGGCTCTTCGGCGGCGTGCCGGGCGACGCGCAGCCCCAACGCCTGGTTCTTCACGGCCTCACCGAAACGGCCTTCGTGCGCCAACAGGATGCTTTCGCACCGGATCCATTTTGCAGCCTCGCGCACGAGGGCGAGTTGCGGGAAGTCCTCGGGGCTCAAGACGGCCGTCCGGTCTCCCGGGAAACGAAGGTGCGGTTTGGCGGCGGCGGTGTGAACCAGACGCGCCACATCTGGCCGGCTCTCTATGGCCTTCTTGAGGCCGGCGGCGGTTCGCGGATTCTTCAGAGCGAAGAAGGCCCCTCCCTTTGTGGCGGCATCCAATGCCGAGTCGTCGATCGGCTGGCGCTTCTTGAGCGCCTGCAGCGCCTGGTAGTCCTTGGCCGCGTTCTCACCGGGCGGTAGGACCACAAGATTCAGATCCGCTTCGCTCAGCGGGATGCCGGCGGCGCGGGCGGCTTTGCGCTCGGTCTCCAGATCGTAGGGGCGCATCCATCCGAGGAGGCCGATGCCTGCCAGGACGAGGATGACCAAGAGCGATAACAGGACGATCTTCCAGCGGTTCATGGCGACCTCCGGGGCGTGGTCAATGGCTCAAGGATATGGCGCGAAGCGCGGCAGGATGTCATCCTGAGCGCAGCGAAGGATCTCAGCGGAGCGTCGAGATGTTTCGCTGCGCTCAACATGACATTCGCGGCCCGGCACAACGGTCAGGCGGCGCTGCATCTGAATTGCTTCCACGCTTTATACGGACGCGCGAAGGCGGGCGTTTCGTTCGCCCTGGGCGTGAAGGAGATGGGGACATGGGTCATGAGGAAACGGGGAAATGGGGAAATCAGGCTGGGTCGCAACTTGATCGGGTTTTCGGTTTTTGTCGATCAAATTGTGTGGTCATATCCCGTTTCGCCGTTAATCCGATTGGTGGCTATCAGTTGAACGCGTTCCGAGGAGGTGGCAGGGTTGCTTGAGCGGTCCC
>DASXVS010000014.1 GCA_036504095.1 Armatimonadota bacterium
GTCGCCGAGCCGGTGCACATCTCGCTGACCAGCAAGGACGTCATCCACGCCTTCTACGTCCCGAAGTTCCTGTTCAAGCGGGACGTCGTGCCGGGGAAGCTCAACACGTTCGACTTCACCGTGGACGAGCCCGGCACCTACCGCGGCCAGTGTGCCGAGCTCTGTGGCGCGTTCCATGGCTCGATGCTCTTCGAGGTGCACGCGCGACCGAAGGCGGAGTTCGACGCCTGGCTCGCCGACGCGATCGCCAAGGCGTCCGCGACCCCCGCCCCGGCCCCGTCCGGCGACGCCGCCGGCCCCGTGGTGGAGCTCTCGGCGCTGAACGTCGCGTTCAACACGGCGACGCTCACCGCCCCCGCCGACAAGCCGTTCACGATCCACTTCAAGAACGACGACAACGCGGTGCCGCACAACGTGGAGATCAAGGACGCCTCGGGGGGCGTGGCCTTCAAGGGCGAGATCATCACCGGCCCGGCCGAGGCCAGCTACGCCGTCCCGCCGCTCAAGGCCGGCGCCTACACCTTCGTCTGCACGGTCCATCCGAACATGACCGGCACGCTCACGGTCCAGTAAGGGAGCAGATCGGATGGCCACCACGACCCTCAACCCGGCCGCCCCCGCCGTGCGCAGCGGGCTGTACGAATGGCTCACGACCACCGATCACAAGAAGATCGGGATCATGTACCTGATCAACTCGATCGTGTTCTTCCTGATGGGCGGGATCCTGGCGCTGGTCGTGCGCGCCGAGCTCGCCCAGCCCGGGCTGCAGCTCATCGACGAGGCCTTCTACAACCAGGCCTTCACGATGCACGCCAGCTTCATGCTGTTCCTGTTCGTGATCCCGATCCTGGCGGGCTTCGGCAACTACGTCGTGCCGCTCCAGATCGGCGCGCCGGACATGGCGTTCCCGCGCATCAACGCGCTGTCGTTCTGGCTCCTGCCGCTGGGCGGCCTGCTGATGGGCTCGGGCTTCTTCGTCTCCGGCGGCTCCGCGGCGTCCGGCTGGACCGAGTACCCGCCGCTGTCGGGCGGGCAGTTCAACGGCACCGGCACGGACCTCTGGATCATGGGCCTGACCCTGATCGGCACGAGCTCCATCCTGGGCGCCATCAACTTCCTGGTCACGATCTTCAAGATGCGGGCCCCGGGCCTGACGCTGTTCCGGATGCCGATCCTCGTGTGGACCGTGCTCGTGACCAGCGTCCTCGTCCTGATGGCGACGCCGGTCTTGACCAGCGCGCTGGTGATGCTGTTCATCGACCGCAACTACGGCGGCCATTTCTTCGACCCGAACAACGGCGGCAACGCCGTGCTCTACCAGAACATCTTCTGGTTCTACTCGCACCCGGCGGTCTACATCATGATCCTGCCGGCGATGGGGATCATCAGCGAGATCCTGCCCGTGTTCTCGCGCAAGCCGCTCTTCGGCTACAAGGCGTTCGTGTTCGCGACGGTGGGCATCGGCGCCCTGGGCTTCTCGGTCTGGGCGCACCACATGTTCACGACGGGCGCCGTGTTCCTGCCGTTCTTCTCGCTGATGACGTTCCTCATCGCGGTGCCCACGGGCGTCAAGATGTTCAACTGGATCGCCACCCTGTGGCGCGGCCAGCTGACGTTCTCCACGCCGCTGCTGTACGCGGTCGGCTTCCTGACGATGTTCCTCATCGGCGGCATCAACGGCGCCTTCTCCGCGGCCGTGCCGGTGGACTTCGCGATCCACGACACCTACTGGGTCGTGGCGCACATCCACTACGTGCTGTTCGGCGGGTCGGTGTTCGCCGTCTTCGGCGGGATCTACTACTGGTTCCCCAAGATGACCGGCCGGATGCTGGGCGAGGGCCTGGGCAAGATCCAGTTCGTGCTCATGTTCATCGGCTTCAACCTGACCTTCTTCCCGATGCACCAGCTGGGCCTCGCGGGCATGCCGCGGCGGATCGCGGACTACGCGGCGGCCAGCGGCTGGAGCGAGCTCAACCTCGCGGCCACCATCGGCGGCTTCGTCATCGCGGCGAGCATGCTGCCGTTCCTGTGGAACGTGCTGGTGTCGCTGCGCAGTGGGAAGGTCGCGGGCAACGACCCGTGGGAGGCCAACACGCTCGAGTGGGCGACGTCCTCGCCGCCGCCGGCCTACAACTTCGACCACCTGCCCGAGATCCGCTCGGAGCGCCCGGTCTTCGACGCCCGGCACGGCCGGACCGCGGCCCACTAAAGGGAGACGACGACGATGACTGCCGACGCCACCTCCCTCACGACGCACGCGGACGCCCACGCCGCCGAGGCCCACGGCTCCGGGGGGATCGGGAACCCGGTCCTCGGGATGCTGCTGTTCATCGCCAGCGAGGTCATGTTCTTCGCCGGCCTGTTCGCGGCCTACTTCTCGATCCGGGCCAACTTCATCGACACCGACGGCGTCCACCGCTGGCCGCCGATCAAGTACGAGCACATCCTCGACCCGTTCAAGCTGTTCACAGACACGGGCGCGCTCAACCTGATCCTCCCGGCGACGATCATCCTGATCCTGTCCTCGGTGACCTGCCAGCTGGGCGTCAACGCCATCAAGCGGGGCGACCGGACCGGCTTCCTGCGCAGCTTCGGGGTCACCCTCGTCCTGGGCGTCCTGTTCCTGCTGATGCAGGCCTACGACTACAGCGTCCTGATCAACGAGGGCCTCACCATGGGGGCCACGACGTTCGGCACCACCTACTTCACGCTGACCGGCTTCCACGGCGCCCACGTGTTCGGCGGCGCCCTGATGCTGGGCGTCGTGGTCTATCGTGGGATGGCGGGCCAGTTCTCCGCGAAACACCACGACATGGTCGAGGCGACGTCGCTCTACTGGCACTTCGTCGACGTCGTGTGGATCGTGCTCTTCGCCACCCTGTACCTCCTGTAGCGCGAAAGGGA
>DASXVS010000015.1 GCA_036504095.1 Armatimonadota bacterium
CAGCGCTCGGATCTCCGGAATATGCATCAACCATTGAGGTTTGGCCGGCAACAGCAGTTTCCCCCTGCTTCTCTATGTTGGCGCACAGCTGTGTCCAAACGAGCAAAAATCGCTAACGATAATGGGTGTTATCAACCACGACCTTCCAAATCCTCAATCACCCTCCTCTGCCAACCGATTGCTCCTGGTCAAGCCGGTTTCAATCCATCACGATCAATCCATGGACATCGCCTTGCTCGCTCCCCAGGCCTCGGATGCCTGGGCAGCCATGACCCGCCTAGTCCTGGACGGGGTCTTCTCACCCCACACCAAACGCGCCTACTCCAAGGCGCTCCACGACTTCTTCCTCTGGTATCAGCACTCCGGACAGATGGGATTCCGCCGTTCCACCGTGCAGGCTTTTCGTGCCGAGCTGGAAGCCTTAGCGTTGGCGCCAACAACAATCAATCAGCGGTTGTGCGCCATCCGAAAGCTGGCCCGAGAAGCGGCCGGCAACGGACTCTTGGATGATCCCCTGGCGGAGTCTATCTGCAGCGTCCGGGGCGTTCCGCACAGTGGGACAAGGACTGGGCGGTGGCTCGACCGGGATCAGGCCAGCCAACTCCTGTCGTTTCCAGACGCAACGACGCTCAAAGGGAAACGGGATCAGGCACTGCTTGCGGTGATGGTTGGATGCGGTTTGAGAAGGAGTGAGGTCAGCGCTCTTACTTGGCAACACATTCACATGGTCGAACGAAGATGGGTGATCCTCGACCTGATTGGGAAGAGAAACCGGATCCGGACAGTCCCGATACCATCCTGGGCAAAAGTCGCGTTAGACGCTTGGTGCGAGGCCGCTGAGATATCCGATGGCTTCCTGTTTCGCTCGATGGACAAAGCGGACCGTCTCCGGGGCACAAGCCTGAGCTCCCAGGCTATTTGGAGCATCGTCACGGGCTACGGCGTGGACCTGCATCTAGAATTCGCACCGCACGACTTGCGCCGCACTCACGCCAAACTAGCCCATAGAGGTGGCGCGGCCGTCGAACAGATTCAACTGTGCCTAGGGCACTCCAGCCTGCTAACCACGCAGCTCTACCTGGGACTGCAACTGGACCTCCACAATGCTCCCTGCGACAGGCTTGGGCTAGGGTAGAACTAGGCGGAGGGTCTTGGACTATAGCTCATACCCGTTGGACGGGCCTGTAATCGCCGCGGAAATTGGCGCACACTTGACCGGACTGACATCATGGGACACGCCAAACAGAATGTGACTCTGGTTGTCGAGGAAGAACTACTTCTGGCGGCTCGGAAGGTTGCCCTCGATCAACGAACCAGCGTGAATCAGCTGGTGCGGGAGTATCTGGCGGCGCTGGTGGAAGAGCCAAGCCGAAGACGATTGGCCCGGGCGAGGTTGAAAACGGCTTTCGAAACTGGCATTGTCGGGTCGGTGACCGGAAGTGGAGCCGTGAAGACGTTTATGACCGGTGACAAGGATCTGTGTTTCGTCGACACCAACGTGCTGGTGTACGGCTTCGATAAGAGCAGTTCGCCTAAGAAGCGGGTCGCGCAACGGTTGCTGACCGAATTGATGGAAGAGGACCGGTTGAGAGTGAGCACGCAAGTGCTGCAGGAGCTTTTTGTAACGCTGACCAAGAAAGTGAGCCAGAGTTGCTCGAGCGAGGAGGCCCTGGCCGTCCTGGAAGATCTGACGGCGTGGCCTCTGATGGTGATCGATTATGCGGCGGTTCGAGCGGCGGTTGGGTTGGCTGACCAGGCGAGACTTTCATTCTGGGACGCCCTGATCGTTGTCGCTGCAGCGCGGACCGGGGCGGCGGTGCTCCACACCGAGGACTTAAACGATGGGCAAGCGATTCTAGGCGCTCGAATCTGCAATCCGTTTGCGGCTTGATCACTTTCGTGACCAGTGCGCATCACTCTCGAAGCCGAGACAGGGAGCGCCGTCTCGGCCGTTCGACCACAAGCCACCCGGCTTGCTAAGGCAGCAGTTCTCTTGACAGGCGTCTCACCTTGCGGTCGAGCCCGCGCAGAATGGATTGCCCGGCGTCCCTCCAGCGGCCGGCGGGGAGGAGCAGTTGACGCCGGACGCGCCAGCATGGTTTAATCATCCCCGCGAAGCTTGGCGCATGGCAAAACGAACATATTGGCTGGGTCGGTTTACCGTCACGACATGGCAGAAGTTCCTGGACGACGGAGCGAGCGTGTGCGGGATTCGAGAGACGGATTGGGATACGCTGAACATGGCTGAAGTTGGGGACTACTTGCTGTGCTACGCGACGAATCTCTCACGCTTCGTCGGCATCCTGGAGGTAACCCAAAGGGACTACAAAGACACAGCCGACATCTGGGATCCGGTGTACCCCAGCAAGTTAGGTGTTCGAGTTATTGTACAGCTGACCCCCGAGACGGCTGTGCCGATCCTTCTGCTCCAATACCAGCTAAGTATTTCCAAAGTTGGTGACTCACCACTTCCGTGGAAGGACGCCGTCCGACGCTGGCCGTCCCCCTGGATAGAGGCAGATGGGGAAGCCGTGGTAGATGCTCTCCTAAGGGCTAAGTCCGCCCCCCCGTTGTCAGACCGCTTAAAGTGAGGCGGCATCTGCTTTGGCGTGCGCACCTTTCGGCCGAAGATCTCCCTGTCTCTGAGCGATGATTCCGGCGCGAACCGCCAGCGAACTCTGCGGTATGGAAGAGCAGCTCAAACTCAGCTACAGTCTGTCGGAGAACGCTCAGGACGCACAAGTCAGCGTCCTCACAGGACGGACCACCTCGCATCGCGCCACCATCAGCACATCCAAGACGTATAACCTCCAACGTGACTGGGTTCTTAAGCCCAAGATCTTCACCGAACTCAAGAATGCCCAGTCGATCGTACTGGCTCAACATACTCGTCTGGCCATACTGGTCGTTCACCTGAAGGCGCTACTACTCCGCATTCGCAGGGCGCTTCCGCACCGCCAACCACAATCGTGTCATCAGACCCGGTGCCGATAGCATGGCGAAGGATGGGCCCGGAACCTCTGCGACATATACCTTCGATTCGCTCTGAACCGGCGGCCCATTGGGGCGGCTCAAAGCTTCGCACAGAGCTGTCTGCCCGACGCTCAGTCTCTCGCGGAACGTATCGGAATCAACCTCCCAGCGCTTGGTGACATCCAGCGCCGCGGCCTGCTGAAGCAACGCGATCAGGTGCTTTCGATGCCCCCCTGCCAGCGACTGCATATTTTCGAGCAAGTGCCGAGGTTCATCGGCCCGGCGAAACAGTTCCAACACGTAAAGCTGAATCGCGACCACAACATGATCCCGCTTGGCGGCATACCAAGCCTGGTATCGCTCCGGCAACGCGACCACAAACTCATCGTCGGCAATGCAGACACACGCATAAAACGCCGACTCGGCTTCGCATCGGGAACGATCGCAACTGCCCAGAACGGCGATATAGCCAATCGCCGCTTCAATCGGATGCGGACCGCTGTCGAATTGTTTAAAGCTCACCAGAACTGAACGACAAAGCTGAGAGAGCGACTTCGCGTCTCCTATCTCATCCGCAATACGCTCCGGATTGGGGGCAACGAATAGCCCAGCGCGTCGGTGATGTTCGCGCATCGTGAAAATCTTCCTCTCCCAAATACCCGGAAGCGAATCTGTGCTCGACTTCGTGCGGGATCCATGGCGTTACTCGCGCGATTCTATCATTCCACCAAGCAGCAGTTCCAACACTTACTCCAGCCAGAGTTGCGCAGTGGAAATTGCCAGCTACACGCCGCGTCTGTTGAACCAAAGCAGGGGCCAAAGCGGGCGATGACAGGCGAATCACCGGTCTGCGGAGTCGGTACCGTAAGTCCCCCCAAAGAACGAGTTCTGGTTGATGCGGGTTTCACCTCGCGGGTATGGTGAGTAGGCACTAGCATAGCCCCAGTGATCCGAGCGGATATCTTGGCAGCCTTGCGCAGAGCGTCGTCGCCCAAAGGCACGTGGTGTGGACACCAGATGACCTGTTGGACGAAACGCACCGGAAGGAACACACCAAATGATCGTTGGAGAACCAAGTACAATATTCAAATAATGTCGCGATGGAAGATTCTGGTGGCCGACGATAGCCTTGTCATGCGTAGGCTGCTTGGATCCTCCCTCGAGAGCTGGGGATATGACGTCATTTGCGCCGGGGACGGGGGAGAGGCATGGGCCGTGCTCTCTCAACCGGATGCACCGCAGATTGCAGTTCTGGATTGGATGATGCCCGTTCACAGCGGCCCGGAACTCTGCCGGATGGTTCGCGGGTTGCGCCACAACAACTACACCTATCTCATCCTGCTCACGTCGCGAGGACTCACACAGGACACCGTGGAGGGTCTCAGTGCTGGCGCGGACGACTATATTGTTAAGCCATTTGAACGACAAGAGCTTGAAGTTCGCCTCCGCGTTGGCCGCCGGATTATCGATCTCCATACCGAACTGATTGCCACCCGGAAGGTGCTTCTGGAGCAGGCCACCCGCGATGCGCTGACCAAAACTTGGAACCGCGCCGCAATCCTGGAAACGCTTGACCGCGAAGCCTCGCGCTGCCTGCGCGAGGGTATTGGGTTGGGGGTCCTCATGATTGATCTGGATCACTTCAAACGCGTCAACGATACTTTCGGCCATCAGGTGGGCGACGAAGCTTTACGCGAGGCCGCCAGAAGAATTCAAGGGGCTAGGCGCGCTGGTGACTCCTTCGGCCGCTATGGCGGTGAGGAGTTCATCATGGTCGTGCCCGGATGCGACGATTTCCGTTTGTTCACGCTCGCCGAACGCCTCCGGCTCTTGCTGGGAAGCGAACCCTTCCTGATCAGCGGCCATCAATTGAGGCTCACGGCCAGCTTTGGAGCCTGTTGCGCTGCGCCCGGCTCTGCCGAAAGCGCGAAAGACCTTGTCCGCTCTGCCGACTCAGCCCTCTACGAAGCCAAACGGGGCGGCCGAAATCGGACAGTCCTGGCAGAATCGCTCACGGTGCCGCATTACGAAACAGCTCAACCTCAATCGATTGAAGGAATCTGAAGTCATAAAGTCCGCCGCCAAGTGGCTAGCCGATAAAGAATTCAAGACGCCGGAGGAAAGCACCGATCTCGGCCTCCGCTGCGTCTCACGATCCCGGGGAGTGGTGTTGCAGAGAGCACTGCGTTGCCGATGGAGCGGCTGGGAGCAGAAATCCTGATTCGGAGCCGGGGCGGATTGGACGGCGGTGGAAGCGTGGTTCGCCCAGCCAGTGCGAGGGCCACCTGGGGAGGGCTGAGGGCAGATGCTCCGGCGGGGGCCAAACCAGGTTGGAGGTGTCCGCCGCAGCGAATTCAGGCACGCCAAGATTGCTATCCAAAAATGGTAACCACCGCCGACTTCTTCTCGGCTTGGGACACGATTTGGAGAGTTGGCAATCGACGCAGGCCTAGGTCAGATCACCGATCTTCCTGAGCCCCATAACACTTTACGGGCCAGAACCGGCACTCTGACTATGTATAGCGATGGGCGGGAAACGGTCCCCTTGGGTGTATCACCTCCATGACACAACGCCGTCCTCAATGGCGAGGATCTCGGAACCCACCGGCGCGTAGAGGTCCACGCCGGCGTGTTTACGAGTCCCGCTGGCTCGGGACGAGCCGAATGACTGGGGACTGACCCGAAAGTATTCCTTCGGTCTGAAGCGAAGAGCGAAACAAGGCATGTTACTTCACAGGATAGAGGGGGATCTGGATCGCTTTGTAGGCCGGGAAGTCCTTCAAGTTCAGGGTGACCTTGATGGAGCCGGGCGGCGGTTTGGTGGGGTCGTAGTCAGGCAGACCGCCAAGCATGTGGCTTTCCGGCGCCCTACCGATTCAGTCCGGCCGGGATCAGATCTGGATCTGTGGGCGGTGTGTGCCGGCGTCCTGCTCGAGGAAGTCCCGAATCTTCTCAAGGTCGTTGTGGAGGGCGTAGATCAAGGCGCCGACGGCGGCCAGAAACTGGTCGGTGCTGTCGAAGTCGATGTGCAGGCTGGACGGCGTCAGCACGACATGGGCGGGCAGGGACTGAAACCGGCTGCTGAGCATTGCGAGAGCCTCAGCGTCGCGGGCCACGTGGGTGAGATTGGCCAGCACCTGGGGGCGGATCTTCTCCAGAAACGCGGCCAGGCGGTCGTGGCGGCGGATCTCGTGGTCCAGCCGGCCGCCTTCGGCCAGCAATTCCTCCAGGCGGGCAATCAGTGCAGGCCGCCGGCAAATCAGCGTATTGCCGGGGCCGGGCTCGGCGCCGCAGTGGCGCAGCAGCCGCCAGGCGACGGTTTTTGAGACGCCCAGCAGTTCCTCGAGCTGGCGGCGGTCCACCCAGTCGCTGGTGGAGAGCCGGAGCGAGTCGAGCGCGGCCGGAATCCGGTGGCAATAGGTGGGGTGAGCGGGCATAGTCGAGGCTCCCCCGACTCTATCAGGTTTGCAATAATCGTTTCCAATGAGTATTTTCTAGCATGCTATAAGTCAACATTATAATATGTTAAGAGGCAATCATGCCATTCCCCCTGCAAAAAGCCCTCTTCTGCCCCTGCGGCGCCCCTGCACCCCCCAGAACCCCGCTCTGCCCCCGCTGCCGCCAGCAACTCGCCAACTCCCGCCGTCGCTTCGGCGGCCTGCGCCTGGCCGTCCTCAACCGCGATCGCCACCACTGTGCCGCCTGCGACTCGGTCCCGATCCGCCCCCATGTCCACCACCGGTGCCCCGGCTGCCAGGAATCCGCCCAGCTGATCACACTCTGCCCGCGCTGCCACGTCCGCATCCACAAGTTGGCCCGGTTGCCGCGGGTCTGGCTGTCGCCGCTCCTCGCCCACCTCTGGCAGAAGCAGCACCCCGGCGCCCCGCTTCAACTCCAATTGGCTCTGGCTGCACTAGAGTCGTTGGCCTGACGGAATGGCACTAATAATGCCACAAAAGCATGGCATAATAATAGCAAGGTCACCAATATGAAGAACTTCCATCTGCCACTTCCAGAACAGGTCTACGCTCAACTCCGGGCTGAGGCCGACCGAAACGGAGTGCCTGCAACCACCTTGGCGCGCGACGCAATCAACTTCTGGCTGAGGAATCAGGCAAAAGAGGCCCGACACAATGCAATCGCGACCTACGCCACACAGATGGCTGGTACGGAGCTCGATCTTGATTCGGACTTGGAGTCGGCCGGCATCGAGTCACTTCTGGACGCCACAGGAGATTCCAAGTGAGGCGCGGAGACGTTTACTGGGCTGATCTTGTCCCGCGATCCGAATCAGAACAAACGGGACGCCGCCCTGTGGTCTTGGTGTCTCATGATGGCTTCAATCAGACACCAGAATGGAGGTCCATTATAGTCATCCCGCTCTCGACTTCAGCCTCACAGGCAGAACGCGGTCCTACTGTCGTCGCAATTCCGGGCGGTACCTCTGGTCTGACTAAACCTAGCGTCGCAGTCTGCCATCAAGTGACCACTTTAGACCGCTCGAAATTGACGAGCCGGATAGGCACTCTTTCCCCTGACCTGCTCAAAGAACTGGAGGCTGCATTGAAAGCAGCACTGGATCTAGATACGTAAACGACCGCCAGCTAAAGCAGGCGGCTTTGAGCTAACCATGCAAAACAGCTACACAGTTGCTCAGTCGGGAGTTGCCGCCCTCGGCACACTCCCGGCTTGTGTTGCGGGGATCGACGGCCACCAGCGGGATACCCGCCAGTTTGGCCTTGTACGTCAGGAAGAGA
Organism: Armatimonadota bacterium; assembly: GCA_036504095.1. NCBI lineage: Bacteria > Bacillati > Armatimonadota > Armatimonadota bacterium. Next base: position 7,731 of record DASXVS010000015.1, read on the forward strand.
CGCAATTGAGAGAAGGCCCACGAATGCAGAACTGCACGTTGTTTCCGCCCGGCCTGAACTCGGTCACGGATACCGCCCAATTCTTCAACGGCGATACCTTGTCCAGTGCGTTCAGCTTCAACAACGATCTGCTTGGCAATGTTGTGGTTCACCCAGGTCGCAAAACGGGACTCCTGCCCGGCGAGTTCCTTCAGCCTTCGCTTCGCGGCCCGGGTCTGTTTCTTCTGGAGAGTGGATCGCAACCGACGATGCCGGTGCCGTACACCCTTGATCTCACTCCCGCTGTAGTTCTTCCCATCGGAAGTAGTGGCGATATTGGCGACTCCGAGGTCAACCCCAACAAAGTCGTGGATCTCGACAGGCAGATTGTCGGGCATGTTCACCGTGCAGAGCAGGAAGAACTTGCCACCACGGTAGACAAGATCGGCCTGCCCCTTGATGCGGTCAAACCGCTCTTTCTGGTAGTCCCCGTAAACCATCGGGACGATCACCCGGCCTTCTGGCATGGCCCACAGGCTGACTCTATCGACGCCCTTGAAGCTGAAGATTCTCTCGTCGTAAGTGATTGCGCCGTGCGGTTTGAAGGTGGGGCAGATCTTCTTATCCCGAGCAAAGACTTCCACGGCCTTGCCGATGGCACGGACGGCCATTTGAGCCGAGAGGCCGAACCGCTCACGAATCTCGCGGTAGGCGAGTTTGTGGATGGACGGCTGACTGAACACCTTGGCGTCGAATCCGCACTTGGCCGCGAACGTGGCCGCTTCGTTCACGTTCTCCATCGTCAAGAAGAGTCGCTGACGCTGTTCGGCGTCGGGCAAGACTTGAAGTTGGAGTGTCAGTTTCACTACTTAGGAGTATATCACTCCAAAACACAGACAGGAACCAGAAAGGAAAGCGGGAACAGGGCGTGCGTTGCACGCCGCGCTATCCCTCTGTCGCCTAAAGGCAGCAGTCTCCCGCGCTACGAACTATGAGTTCCTCGGCCCTCCAGCCCCTGCCGCCCGACTTGACCGACGTCCGCCGCCTCGTGCTGGACGCCGTTTCCAGTCCCACCACGAAGAAGATGTACGCCAAAGCCCTCGACGATTTCTTCGTCTGGTGGGCAGGGCAGGGGAGGCCTCCCTTCGCCCGGGCCACCGTGCAGGCGCACCGCGCCTGGCTGGAAGAGCAGGGCTATAGTCCCTCCACCATCAACCAGCGCCTGGCTGCGTTACGGAAACTCGCCCGCGAGGCCGCGCTCAACGGTCACCTGGGGCCGGAAGCCGCAGCCGGCGTCACGCAGGTATCCGGTGTGAAGCAAAGCGGCACCAGGGCAGGGAACTGGCTGACCCGGGAACAAGCCCAGGCGCTGCTCGATCTGCCCGATGCGCGGACATTGAAAGGCAAGCGCGATCGCTCCATCCTTGCATTGCTGCTGGGCTGCGGTCTGCGCCGGGCTGAGGTCACCGGCCTGGATGTTGGCTTGGTTGAGCAGCGCGATGGCCGCTGGGTGATTCCGGATCTGCATGGTAAACACGGCCGGGTCCGCACCGTGCCGGTGCCGGGCTGGGTCAAACACGCTGTCGACGTTTGGAGTGAGGCCGCTGGTTTGACCGAAGGCCGGCTACTGCGGCGGATGAACCGGCACGATCAGGTCAGCGGCACTTCGTTGTCGCCCAACGCCATTCTGTCGCTGGTTTCCTCATACGGAGCCAAACTGGGCGTGAAGCTCCAGGCCCACGACACGCGCCGCACCTGCGCCAAGCTCTGCCGCGCCGCCGGCGGCGATCTGGAACAGATCCAACTCCTGTTGGGCCACGCCTCCATTCAGACCACGGAGCGCTACCTGGGAACGCGGCAGAATCTGGCCGACGCCCCCAACGACCGGCTTGGTTTGACGGCAAACGGTGAATGAGGAACCATAGGCTCCGCCAAACACTCGGGATATTCCAGATGCGCTAATCTCGGAGAGCGGAGTGACTAGTACGCGATGCAGACTCAACTCGCCAAACAGGAAGTGATTGAAGAAATGACGCGGCGGCTCGTTGAGTTTTACGGGCCTGTCCGCATTTATCTCTTCGGCTCGGAGGCTCGCAACGAAGCGGGGCCGGACAGCGACCTTGATTTTCTTGTGGTAGTGCCTGACGACACCCCTGAAGTGATGATGCGGAGCAGCGAGGTGTATTCGCGCCTCTCTGGATTCGGTATACCGAAGGACGTGATCCCGTGGCGACAGAGCGATTTCGAAAGCCGTGCAACCTATGTCAAGGCATCCTTGCCCGCGACGGTAGTCCGTGAGGGGAAACTGCTATATGAGTCCGCGTGAGGCTCTGGTTACGGAGACGCGGGAGTGGCTTGAGCGCGCCCAGGCAGACCTGGATGCCTGCGTCGTTCTAATCTCGGCTGGATTAGCGCCCGAGGCGCTGTTCCATGCCCAGCAATGTGCGGAGAAGTCTATGAAAGCTATCCTCACCTGGCACCAGGCTTCTTTCAGGAAGACGCACGACCTGGACGAGTTGAAACACGCTTGTCTGCCGCTTGCCGGAGGCATCGCTACTGAATTGGCCGGAATAGAGCGGCTCTCGCAGTACGCTTGGCGCTTTCGCTATCCCGGTGCCCCGTATTCTCCTGAGCGGACAGAGGCGGAAGAAGCCCGGCACGCAGCTGGTCAGCTTTTCAACACTGTAGCCGCTTGGCTTAGATCACAGTTTGGTGAGTAAGTTCATGAGACTTCCCGCCTGACACCCTTTGTACCTGCAAAGGCGGGGATTCTCAGGTTCGGAAAAGTGCTCACTTGAATTCTTTTCGTTTCACGATACGCGCCGCACCTGTGCCAAGCTGTGCCGTGCCGCGGGCGGGGACCTAGAGCAGATCCAGCTTTTGCTGGGCCACGCCTCCATTCAGACCACGGAGCGCTACCTGGAAACGCGGCAGAATCGCTCCGAGGCTCCCAACGACCGGCTGGGCTTGACGGCGGAAGGTGATTGGCATCCTCCTTGCCCTAAAGGAGGGGAAGTCCCAACTCAGCCTGGGATTCGCCGACATTTATCGCCACGCCAGCGAGGCCTCATCGGCAATTGTCGGCATCGTTATCTCCCCGGAGGCCAGGGATTCACAGACGAGGTGGAAGTGGTTTGCGGGGAGTATTTGCTCGAGACGTAATGGCCCTGCCGTCGTGGACGGCGGACGGGAGGACAAGCCTCTGCTAATTTCCGGATCACCCTAAAGAAACAGACAACATCCTCCGATACAGCCTTGTAGACTGACACTGCCATGAGCATCACTTCCATCCTCCATACAGACCCTCAAAAGGTTGAGACTCAGTTGGATACCCTCGCTGGTGTTGAGCGGCGTCGCGATGAACGGGTTGAGGTTGATTGCCAAGCCTCACTATTCCTCCTACCTGAGGAGGCTGGATCTATTCCAGCACGCATCGTCGAGATCTCGTCATCTGGTTTGAGAATCGAGATCGGCTCTCCGCTCAAACTTGGCACTCTGGTTCGGGTGGATCACCTGGACTCACTGAACCTCGGAGAAGTGGTTTGGTGCTCCAGAGGGACAGTCCTTTACTCGGTAGGAATTCGGATCGAACACAGTCTGCTCAACTTGATGCGAATCCAGAGCCAGGCCCGCGACTTCTTGGGAGACAAGCGACGGGCGTGAACGGGCTGTCTCCCGAAATAGAGCAGTGATGAATCCGTGCCCAAAGTTCTGTAGTTGGACTAGTCAGTTCATCCTCACCCGTCATGGTCGTCCAATCGCTAGGATCGCCCCCGGGAGAGACCGTCAGCAAGATGAGATCAATCGAGCTATCGCTACGATTGCCTCAATGCGCAAACACACAGGACGAATCACCGTCGATGAACTGCGATCGGCCCGGAATGAGGGTCGAGAGATTAAATTCCTTTAGGTCTCGATTGGCTGCTTCTCGCTTGAGAACACGGGCCGTCAGGCTGTCTTCCTGGATTTACGTACTTCAAATCGACTGACAGCTTCACGGCGAATATCGCCCCCGTCCTGTCGCGTCCGCTCCGTCGGATCGCCGCCCATGATGCCCTCTACAAGCGGGGCTTCTAACTTGCCCTGAGCTTTGCGCTTTTCGTCGTTGCGGGTCAGCTCTCGAATGTATTCACTTATGCTGCTATAGCGGCTCGAGCCGACCTGATCCGCAACGAAGTCCTTGAGCTGGTCGGGGAGAGAAATGTTCATGGTCGGCATGGTGTCCCCCTCTTGGCTTGACCGCTATCATCTATGGCGGGTAATGACAATATTTGGCATCTTAATGACGTAGGCACTCAGAAGCTGAGAAGTTTCAAGCGCCGCCGGCCCTGAAGCCGTAGCAGGTCAAGAACTCTGAAGCGAGAATGAGCAGTTCTGCGGTGCGTAGCGGTGTGAGAGCTACGCGGGCCGAGCCTCGTTCGGCTCGACCCGCACTAGGCCTCGGCGACTTCCTGCTTGGTGATGCCTTGACGGTCTTCGGGCTGTCGCCGGAGGAAATCCAGCATCGCAGAAAGTGAATAGGGTGGTGTAGGGCCGGGGGAACTACTAATATCAAGAGTTAGCAACGAGAGGCTATTCGTTGCTGAAAAGCGAAGAGAAAAGGTTCCCCGATGCGTAGTGGACAGAAAGTTCTGGTGACCGGCTCATGCGGTCTGATCGGCTCAGAGGTCACGCGCTCGTTCGCACGGCTCGGCTTCTCCGTCACAGGCATCGATAGCAACCACCGGGCTGTGTTCTTCGGTCCGGAGGGCGACACCAGTTGGGCGCTGGAGCAACTGGTGGCCGAGATTCCTGACTACCGCCATGTGGCGATGGATATTCGTAATCGTGAACGCCTCCTGGCCCTGATGAAAGAATTGAAGCCGGACCTGATCATTCATACCGCCGCCCAACCTTCGCACGATCGCGCCGCGGCCATCCCTTTCCTCGATTTTGAAGTGAACGCCCTGGGCACGCTGCATCTGCTGGAGGCAGCGCGCCAGAGCTGCCCTGAATCGCCGTTCATCCACATGTCCACCAACAAGGTGTACGGCGACAGGCCCAACACGCTGGCGTTGGCCGAGCTGAAAACACGTTGGGACTACGCTGACGCCGCCTACGCCCACGGCATCGCCGAGGACTTCTCCATCGATCAGAGCAAGCACTCTCTCTTCGGCGCCTCCAAGGTGGCGGCCGATGTCATGGTGCAGGAGTATGGCCGCTACTTCGGCATGCCCACCTGCGTGCTGCGCGGCGGCTGCCTCACCGGGCCCAACCATTCCGGCGTGGAGCTGCACGGCTTCCTCAGCTATCTGGTGAAGTGCAACGTGGAGGGGCGCGAATACAAGGTGTTTGGCTACAAGGGGAAGCAGGTGCGGGACAACATCCACTCCGAGGACGTGGCCGCCTTCATGCACGAATTCTGGAAGGCGCCGCGCGTGGCCGAGGTATATAATCTCGGTGGCGGGAAGAGCAACTCCTGCTCCGTGATCGAGGCCTTCCGCCTCGCCGAGGACGTCACCGGCAAGCCGATGAACTGGCGCTATGTGGACGAAAACCGGATCGGCGATCACATCTGTTACTACAGCGATTTGCGCAAGATGCAGCACCACTACCCGGCCTGGAAACTCAGCAAGACTTTGCCGGTGATCTTCGCCGAAATCGCGGCGAGCTGGAAACAGCGTCTGCCCGCCGGGGCGCTATGAGAATCCTCATCACAGGCGTGTGCGGCTTTGTGGGCAGCACACTGGCGGAGTGCCTGCTAGAGCGCGTGGAGGGCATCCACATCGCCGGCATCGACAACCTGATGAGGCCGGGCTCGGAGACCAACCGGGCGCGGCTGGAGCGGCTGGGAGTGGAGTTCGTTCACGGGGAGCTGCGCTCGGCTAGCGACATCGCCGGCCTGCCCGCCTGCGATTGGGTGATCGATGCGGCGGCCAATCCGAGCGTGCTGGCCGGGCTCTCCGGCGAGGGCAGCAGCCGCCGACTGTTTGAACACAATCTTTCCGCGCTCGGCAACGTGTTGGAATACTGCCGCCAGCATCGCGCCGGGCTGTTGCTGCTGAGCAGCAGCCGTGTTTACTCCATACCGGCGCTGTGCTCCATTCCCCTATGCGTGCGCGACGCGGCCTTCGTGGTGGATGAGGCCGCCGCGCTGCCGCCCGGACTGAGCGTCAACGGCCTGGGTGTGAGCTTCTCCACCGCCGCGCCGGTTTCTCTCTACGGCGCCACCAAGCTAGCGTCGGAGATCATGGCGCTGGAATACGGCGCCGCCTTCGATTTCCCCGTGTGGATCACGCGCTGCGGCGTGCTGGCCGGGGCAGGGCAGTTTGGCACGCCGGCACAGGGCATCTTCGCCTATTGGATCAACGCCCATCTGCGGCGGCGGCCGCTGCGCTACATCGGATTTGACGGCGCCGGCCACCAGGCGCGGGATGCGTTTCATCCGCGGGATCTGGCGGCGCTGCTGCTGGCCCAGATGCGCACCGCCCGCGCCGCCGGACAGCGTGTCTACACGGCCGGCGGCGGCGTGTCCAACACCATGTCTCTGGCGCAGCTCAATGCCTGGTGCGACGGACGATTCGGCCTCCATGCGCCACAGGCCGATCCCGCGCCGCGCCAATACGACATCCCCTGGGTGACGATGGACAACACCGAGGCCGCCCGCGATTTTTACTGGCAACTGGAGATGAAGCTCCCGGCGATTCTCGACGAGATTGCCCAGCACGCCAGCGCGCATCCGGAGTGGCTGGAGCTGAGCCGCGCATGAAATCGCCGCCGCCCGTGCCGCGTGAGCCGCTGTGGCTGCTCTCCGTAGTTCTCCCCGCCCGCGATGAGGCGGGCTGCATCGGGGCCACGGTGGAGCATCTCCATCTGGAGTTGCGGCTACATGAGATTCCCCATGAAATCATCGTGGTGGACGATGGCAGCACGGATGCCACCTGGACTCTGCTCCAGGAACTCCACGCCCGCATCCCGGAGTGCAAGCCGGTTCAGAACCTGGGCGAGCACGGCTTTGGCCGCGCCATCACCTACGGATTTAGTCAGCTCTCCGGCGACGCCGTGGTGGTGATGATGGCCGATGAATCGGACGACTGCCGCGACGTGGTCCGCTACTGGCAGATGTTGAACGAAGGTTGGGACGCTGTCTTCGGCTCGCGCTTCATTCGCGGCGGCGGCGTGATCGATTATCCCACCCACAAGCTGGTGATCAACCGCTTCGCCAACTTCTGCCTGCGCGTGCTGTTCAGGGTGCCGCTGAACGATTTCACCAACGCCTTCAAGGCCTACCGCCGCACGGTCATCGAGGGCTGCCGCCCCTACCTCTCACCCCACTTCAACCTCACCGTGGAACTGCCGCTCAAGACCATCGTGCGAGGGTACAGTTGGACCGTCATCCCCATCACGTGGCGCAACCGGCGCAGCGGGGAATCGAAACTCAAGCTGCGCGAGATGGGCAGCCGCTATCTGTTTATCGCGCTGTACTGCTGGCTGGAGAAGTATTTCAGCCGCGGTGATTACCGTGTGCGGTGACCGGGGCGGCGAGGCTGGCAAACTACCCGCGGATCGAGGATTCCAGTGAACAAACCGAATATCGTCAGACTTGCAGCGATCGCCGTATTGGCGGTTGTGGTCACCGGAGCCCAGGCCGATCCGTGGGCCGCCTTACGTTTTCTGGAAGGAAAGTGGGAGGGCCGGGCAACAGGCGAGCCAGGGGAAGGCGTCAGCTCACGGGAGTACCGATTCGACTTGAACGGGCGTTTCCTGTCTGCTCGTAACAAGAGCGTCTGGGCGCCAAAGTCGCCGGGAGGCAAGCCCGAAGTGCACGAGGACATCGGCATGTACAGCTACGACAATGCGATGAAGAAGCTGGTCCTGCGGCAATTTCACGGGGAAGGATTCGTCAACGAGTACACGCTGGACTCTGTTGGTCCGGATGGAAAGTCCCTTGCGTTCACAACAGTGCGAATCGAGAACATCGCGGCAGGGTGGAGGGCCAAAGAAGCAATTCGCATCCTGTCGCCGGATGAGTTCATCGAGACGTTTTCACTAGCGGCGCCAGGAAAGGACTTTGAGGCATATTCTGAGTCTCGCCTGAAACGTGTGAAGTGAGAGGAGAGCGTGAAGGGTTGCGGCATTATAATGGTTATACTAATGCCAGGAGCGACGCCATGACTGCACTCAAACTGACCGCCATCGGAACTTCTTCCGGCGTAATCATCCCCAAGGAGATGCTCTCGCGGTTGAAGGTCAAAAAGGGTGACACGCTGTACGCCGTCGAGACGGCGGAGGGCTACCTGTTGACGCCTTACGATCCGGCGATCGACGAGCAACTCCAGGCCGGCCAGCAGTTCATGAGAGAGTACCGCGACACGTTCAAAGCCCTTGCAAAATGAAGACGCCGCCGCGTTGGATCGCTGAAAAGGCTCTGCTCCTGCTGCATGAGGAGAGTCTGGCCGCTTTTGGGGGCGCCCGCGGATTCCGGGATCGGGCGATGCTGGAATCCGCGCTGGCCCGCCCGCTGAACACCCACGCCTACCGACCCGGGAGCACTATTGCGGACCTGGCCGCTTCGTATGCTTACGGCTTGGCCAGAAACCACCCGTTTGTTGACGGCAACAAGCGGGCTGCGTTCCTTTCCATCGGCGTGTTCCTGGCTTTCAACGGCCTGCGTCTGGCGGCGGACCAGGTGGACGCCATCCAGACGATGCTTGCCGTGGCGGATGGCTCGCTGGACGAACAGGGCCTGGCTGCCTGGATTCAGAGCAACAGCGTGCCCAGGTAGCAGGCCCGGGCGGCCGTCCTGGCTTATCCGCCGCACCGGCGACTTTTGCTGGCAACATCTGCGGCCATCCAGGGCAGTATGCTACCGTCAGGGGTTATGTTGTCGAAAGTGATGCTTCCGTGACGGGTGATCGAAATAGGCGATGGTTGATTTTGGTTTCGGTCTTTCTGGCGCTGTTCGGGATTGTGGTCACCCTGCAGTGGACCAAAGGGGCGCTGGCCGCTGAATTTGGCGGCGATTCGGACGAGCCGGCCCACTTTGTAACCGGGCTCATGACGCATGACTATTTGGCGGCCGGCATGCCATGGCCGCCTCTGGCATACGCGCAAAACTACTATTTGCATTACCCAAAAGTCGGGATGGGCCACTGGCCCCCGGTCTTTTACATGGTGCAGGCGCTGTGGATGCTTGTGTTTGGCGTGTCGCACGTATCGGTCATGCTCCTGATGGCGTCATTGACTGCTTTTTTGACGACCGTGGTTTTTGAGATTGCCAGCCAGGAATTTGGGCTGGCGGTGGGAATCGCTACTGCGATCCTCTTCCTCACATCCAAGGCCATCGCTATCGGCAGCATGCTGGTCATGACGGAGATTCTGCTCACGCTCCTCGTTCTTTTCGCAACGTTGGCTTTCGCACGCTATTTGGATGAGCCCGTGTGGCGGAACTCGGCGTGGTTCGGGCTTTGGGCCGCCCTGGCGTTGTTGTCCAAAGGCAGCGCGGTGTTGTTGGTGGCTGTGCCGCCCGTTGCCGTCCTGTTGAGCGGAAGATTCGGGTTGCTGCGGCGGTTCTCGTTCTGGTGGCCGGCTGTCTTCGTGCTGGCGGTGGCCGGTCCCTGGTATCTGCTGATTCCCGGAGCGCAGCACGAAAAGGTGCGCCGTTTCGGCGATGTCCTGTTCATTCCAAGCCGTTTTAGAGGTTCCTTGCTGAGCTGGGTTGATTTTGTGGGGAAGCTGCTCAGCCTGGCCATGATTGTGGGTCTTTTCGTATTGGGGCGGATGATCTATCGCCGCCGGGCGAGTGGATTGTGGATGACTGGGACGGCGCTGCTGATTGGCGCAATCCTGTCCCGGTTCTTCATCGGCGCCTGGGAAATCCGTCATCTCGTCGTCTGCGTTCCGGTGCTGATGCTGCTGGCTATGCTTGGCGTGCAGTCTTTGCGCCAAGTCCTGGTTGGTATACCGGCGAGGCTGCAAACGGGCGTCCTGGCCATCATTGTGGTTGGGTTGGCGGCGTGGAACATATCGCAAATCCCCACCAAGAAACAACGTGGCTACTCCGAGACGGCCGCCAGCCTGATCGCCGATACCAGCCTCAAGGATGCGGCGCTGCTGGTGTGCTCGAACAGCACGGGCGAAGGCGTGTTCATCTCTGAAGTGGCGATGATGGAAAAGCGCCCGGGCCATCGTGTTCTACGCGGCTCCAAAGTGCTTGCCGTCATAGACCTGATGGGATACACCTACCAGCCGCGCTATGACGACCACGAGAAGATGCTCGCCGCGCTAGAGAAGATTCCTGCCGGAATCATTGTCGTGGACCGGGCCGGTTCTCTCACGCGGCACGGACAGATGCTCATGGAGGGTCTGCGCCGGCATCCGGAAAAGTGGGTGCAGACGCCGCCTGCCCCTGGCTCGGACCGGGGGGGAGATATCCGCGTGTTTCGCTATGTGGGGCGAACCGAAGTGTCATCCCGATGATTCGGCGCGGCGGGAACGTAGACTCGTAGACTCAAAAGATGCACTGGGTATCGCCGAATCTCGCCGTAACGGGTGTCCTGCTCCTCGCCGGCTGCGCCAAGCCGCCCGCCAAGCCGGTGGAGGATCTTGGCGGTGGACAGAACGTTGCACACTTCAAGCTCACGTCCTTGAAAGGGATCCGCAACGGCGATCGTCTTGACGTTCAGGCCGTGTACGGCGACGGCTCCGGCCGGCTCGCGGTCTCCCTCCACTTCCAGGTGACTCCGCCCACGCACCTGGAGTCCGGCGCCTGGAACGGTCTTGGCGGTGACGGCACGGTGCACGAACGGACATCGACGTTCCTCGGCGGTCAATCCGGGCCTCCCAGCATCGGCGGGAGTTTTGATCTGCTGGCGCCGGACGGCCGGCCGCTATACCGCGTCAGCATCCCGGTGCAGCCGCTGGGAAACCCGCTAAGTGACGCGGGCCGATGGGCGCCGGCCCGCGCTGCCGGTCATTTCCCGGGTGTCAGTGGTATCTGGATATTCCCTCCCGCAATGTTCAATGGTTCGAAGGTGAGTAAAGGTATGAGCTGACCCGCTTGATCTTTCACCTGAATGCCGAACCGGTCATTTGCGCCGGGGTCGCCATTATCGATGACCGTCGCCACGAAACTGTGATTGCCGGTGCCGGCGAGTACTGCCTTGCCTTGAATGGCCGCCGAGTTTCCGACGATCACTAGCGGGCTCAATGCATTGCTCGACAATTTGACGTCGCCCGCTGGCTGGTGCTCGATGTACAGCAGCGAGCCCTGCGCGTTGCCGTTCTTCAGGAACTTCAGGGTGAAGCCGAAGTTGGCATGGTAGCCGTTGTGCAGGATGGAACCGCCTCCGGTGACAAAGCCCAGCGATGGATCGTACACGCTCAGTACGGAACTGCCCGATCCCGTGTAGTAATCGCCCCCAATGCGGATCTCGATCAGGTACAAATTCACAGCCAGACCAGTGAAGGCACAGGCTGCGCGGAGTGTCCCCGGCGTTGGCGTCGAGGTCTGTGCAGTGCATTGCAGCGTCGTGCCACCCAATTGGGGGATCAGCCGGAATGAAACCGGCACGGCGTTCTGAATGTCTCCGAGGCCTCCGTCCGCCACCTCCACAATGTCGGCCTGCAAAGTGACAGGGCCGGCTGTGCCACCGGCTGTGTTCACTTTAACGGCTGCTGGATTTGAGCTGAGAGGCGTAACGTTGGTGTCTTCCCTGCTTACGGTGAGCGTCGCCGAGCCCGAGCTACCCAGGTAGAGCGGATTGCTGCTGACGAAATAAGCGCCGATCACATGATTCCCCGACGCTGCCTGTATGACGTGGGAAAGCGACGCTACGCCGGCGGTGACCGGTGCGCTTCCCACCAGGGTTCCATCCAGACGAAACTCCATTGTGCCGGGGACGGCGGGAATGACCGACGCTCTCAGCAATGTTGTGTCACTGTATTGACCGCTAGCCGCGGTGGCTGTCGTAAATGTCAGCTGTTGCACCACGGTGATATCGGATGCCGTGTTGTTGTCGGGGGTTCCATCAAGCGCGGACTGCAACGCCGCCACGTTCGTCAGACTGGGCGCCGAACTCAACGAGACGTTCACTGTTACCGTGATCGGCTGATAGTTGGTATTCGGCGCCAGGGGGTCGCTTCTTGTGCAGGATGCGGTTGCTGTGGCGCAGCTCCAGCCAGTTCCTGAGAGGCTCGCCAGCGTGAGACCGGACGGCAGACTTTCGGTGACCGTTACCGGACCCATCGATGGGGATGCGCCGATGTTCCGGACGTTGATCTGATAGATAGCACTGGTTTGCCCCTGGTAAAAGGCGCTTCCGTGCGTTTTACCAATCTGGAAATCGAAGGGCGCGAGCAGGTTCAATGCCCGTCGGGCCATGACGATGCCGTAGCCTGAATCCCGGTCCCAGCCTGGCTCTTCAATGTCGAGCGCCCCGTAGTACATGGCCTGCTTCAGTTCCTCCGGAGTGGCTGACGGCTTGGCCGACCAGAGTAGCGCGCCCACCGCTGCCGCATGGGGTGCGGCGGCTGAAGTCCCGCAGAACGGCTGGAAGCCGGGGGAGGCCGTGCTCACACAGTCGGCTGCGGCGATGTTTACCTTAAACAGTTCCTGTCCGCAGAAATATGTCAGACAGCCGGGCGTAGCCGGAATCCCGTCCCACGTGTAGAGCATTCGCCGCGGTCCGTCGGAACTGTAAGTTTCCACCTGGGTTGTTGGACCTCCGGGAAAGACGCCGCCCGCTGCCGTCGCCACGGGCACCGCGCCTACCGTCACTGTGTTGAATGCGGCGTGGTGGCCGAAGGTCTGGCCGGGTGTTCCGTATTGCAGCCGGCCCCTGTTGGTATTCACATGCAGAGCCCGCGCCGCATCCCCGTCGTACAGGATCACCACGATTCTGGAGCCTGCCGGCGCGGGGCCGCACCATTCCGTTGGGGTGGAGTCTGCTCCATGTTGTCCGTACGTGGAGGAGCAGACGACTCCGTTACTATCCACCACGTAAAGGTCGTAGTCGTTTTCGGACGAAGCGTATGGGTCGGACCACTGCAACGTCACCGGTGAATCATTGCTGCTCGCCGCCAGGATCGTGTTTCCGATGTCGCCGTTGCTGAAGACGTGAGCGAGCTTGCCATCGTAGATGGCGAGGGGATTGAAGTTCCCTTCCCACACGCCCGAGGTCCCGTCGTTGAAGTTCCCGGAATTGCCGGCGGAGCTGAAATAGAGCCGCCCCGCCAGTGTCACCAAGTCCACAGCGATGGACACAAATCCATCCTGAAACGCGGCTTCGAGGGGATAGCCGATGTCGTCCACGATGATTTGGCAGCCGGCCTGGTGAAGCGCCATGATATTGGCCTCCATTTGAACCTGGCCGCCACCGCCGGTGGCGAAGAACAGATTCGCCCCGGGAGCCATGTCGTGAATGATCTCGAGCATCGCCGTGCCCTCCGTGCCGGAGCCAGCCTGATTGGGAATCACGGTTACCTGGGGCAGTTCCCCGGCCGTAAATAGGCTGTTGAGGCTGTCAACGCCATCCGAGAGCACCCCGATGTTGATGCCCGTGCCGTCGATCCCAGCGGCCCGCAACTGGTCTGCCTCGTGGGCCACGTCGCCTTCGGTCTGAACCGTGCCCGCGAACGAGAAGAGCCCAAGATACGGTAACCGGCCCAGGCTCGCCAGCAATGGCCCCGCCGCCGCTCGTCTGATTTGCGCGGGCAGCAAACTCTTTACCGTTGCCAACCGCTGAGCGGAATCGATGCGCTGGGGGACGAGCCATGGAGCCGTGGTGGTGGGTATCACTCGCCCTGTCATTGGCTGCTCAGCACGTAACAGAGACGTCACCTCGGGGAGGGAAGCCAGCTCTTCCAACCGCTGCAGACGGATGCGGATGCGCGCCGCCCCCCGCTGGGGATGCGAGTTCACCACTTGCGCGCCCAAGGATTGAATCTGCCGGAGCAGCGCGTCCGTAATGGTTCCGCGTATGTCGATTTCGACCCGTCCGCTCGCGTCGCCCTTCACCCCTTTGGTCATCCCGGGGATATCCTGGATGCCCGGAGCGACTTCCTGGCCTCGCTCCCGGCGGGACGCGTACAGCAAGTGGGGATCTATCTTGCGTTGCGCCGGCGTCCTGGCCGCCTTCTCCTTGTGAATCGCCCGGATCATCTCCTGGGCCTTGGGCGAGATTTTCGGCTGCGCTTTCGCTGGCATGGCGAAAAGAAAAAGTATGCCTATGGAAAGGCAAACCGCTACAAATCTTCGGCGACTGCGGTCAATGACGAGTGGGTCAGTCACGAGAACCTCCTCCGGGCAGAATCAAGACAACGCTGCACATGAACCGAGGTCTTTATCGGGCCTCCAAGCCGCCACCAATTGTACACCTGATTGCGATAAACAGACCTAGTTATCTGGAGTTGTCGCATCGTGTGTCACGCGGAATGGACACCTGGCGAGCGATTCTACGGTACTCGGGCGAACTCCCTCCGAGAGGCTACTTCAACTGCTGTATGGGGATGACGATGCCCGTGCAGCCACTGAATGAGCCGCCCCCTTAGTGTGCGTAGAAAATGATCCGGCTGCCCTCCTGCTCAAAGCGGAACGGCACCTCCCTCAACTGCGACAACGCGGCGCGTACCTCGTCCTGTCTCTCCACCGGCACGGCAAACAGCAGAAAGCCGCCGCCGCCCGCGCCCAACAGCTTGCCGCCCGTGGCGCCTGCCTGACGGGCCGCAGCATACCATTGATCGATCTCGGCTGAGCTGATGCCGCCGGTCAACTCGCGTTTCAGCATCCAGTTTTCGTGCAGGATCTCACCCACGGCAGCGGGGTTGCCATTCTGCAATTCACTACGCATGGTTTCGGCTAGGGCAGCGATGCGGTGGAGCCGTCCCTTTGCCGCTGCGTCGGAGGCCGAAGCGGCGCTCTGTTCGGCCAGAATCTCATTGGCGCTGCGCGTCGCTCCGGTGTAGAACATCATCAGCGAGCGTTCCAGTCCCACCACCACGCGCCGCTCGCAGATCACCGGGTCTACGATCACTGTCTCGTCGTTCTTAAACCGGATGAAGTTCAATCCGCCGTAGGCCGCGGCGTATTGATCCTGCTTGCCGATGGCGCCGCCGCAGTGCTCCAATTCCACAGCGCAGCTTTCCTGCGCCAAGTCTTCCGCCGCGCGGTACCGTCCCTGATAGGCCGAGAGCGCATGCAACAACCCGACAGTGAACGCACTGGACGAGCCGAGCCCGCTGCCGCGCGAGGGGATATCGGCGATGGAGGTGATCTCGATTCCGTTGCGCACGTGCAGCCGCTGCAGGCAGGCGCGCACGATGCGGTGCTCGATCTGCTCCACCTGCTCCACTTCCTCGGTCTTGGAGTAGCTGACGCGAATCCAGTGATCGAACTTCCGGTTTACCGTGATGTAGATGTACTTGTCGATGGTGGTGCTGAGCACGGCGCCGCCGAACTGCCGGTAGTAGGCAGGCAGGTCGCTGCCGCCGCCGGCGAAGCTCATGCGGAGTGGGGTTTTGCTGATGATCATGAGAGAATCCGTGCAACTGCCGCGGCCGCGTCGGCGGTACGAAATGTGGGTTCGGCCTGATAGCGGCCGTCGGCGCCGCCGTTGCCGGTGGCCACCAGCGCCGAGCGGATGCCGGCATTGTGGGCAGTGAGAGTATCCATGGTGGAATCGCCGACCAGCCAGGACCGCGCCAGATCGATGTTCGGCTCGTCGGCCGCCTGGAGGATCATGCCGGGCTGCGGCTTGCGGCATTCGCATTCGATCTTCAGCTCGGGCCGCTCGCCGGGATAGCCTCCGTCGGGATGGTGCGGGCAGTAGTAGATCTTATCGAGATAGGCGCCCTCGCGCCCTAGCAACGTCTCCAGCTTGCTATGGAGAATGCGCAACTCGGCTACCGTGCAATCGCCGCGGGCGATTACCGGCTGGTTGGTCACCAGCACGGCCAGATACCCGGCGCGATTGGCGGCCCGCACTGCCTCCGCCGCGCCGGGCAGTAGTTCCAACTGATCCAGGCCGATTACCAGATCCGTGCTGGCCGTCAGCGTGCCGTCGCGGTCGAGAAACACCGCCGGACGCGGGGCGCGCCCCTGCGCGATGCGGCCGGAGAGGAAGTCCGCTTCCACCTTATCGAGCCGCTCCGGTGTGCCGGCATCCTTGATGTATTCCGTGCTGCGGTAGGCCGCGATGCGGCGGCCATCGGCCAGCATCAAGGGGAAGAGGTGCTTGGCGAAGTCGCCGGAGCGGAACCGCTCGCGATAGGCGGCCAGGGCGGGTTTGTCCAGCACGTAGGCGGCGGCATTGACAAGATTTTCCAGCCACGCGCCCTCCGGGTGCGGGTAGGGCAGGATGGTGCGCACGATGCCGCGCTCGTCCACCGCCAGCAGGTCGGAATCCTGCGGATGGTCGTTGGGGTGCGCCAGCAGCGTGGCTTCCGCCCCGCTCTGGCGGTGGTATTGCAGAAAGCGGTTCAGATCGATATCGAGCATCGTGTCGCCATAGAGCACGATGAATTCGTTCGGCAGCAGGTCCAGCGCCTCCAGCACGCAGCCGGCGGTACCGAGCGGCGATGTCTCCTCGTGGAATTGAACCGAGGCGCCCCAGCGCGAGCCGTCGCCGCAGAATTCGCGAATGGCCGCCGCTCCATAGCCGGTGAGCACGACGATATCCCGCACGCCCTGCGCGGCCGCCATCTCGATTTGATGCTGCAACAGAGGCTTGCCGGCCACGGGCGCCAGCGGCTTGGGTAGGTCGCCGATACGGCTGCGCAACCGCGTGCCTTTGCCGCCCGCGATGATGGCTAGCTGCATGGTTGTTTCATCTCGGCGTAAATCTCCCGCACGGCCCGTTCAATCGCCTGGCCGCTGGACATGCTGGCGGTCCAGCCCAGCGCCGCCAGCTTGGCCACCGAGTATTGGAACTGAGGTACGTCGCCCACCCAGCCGCGAGCCCCGCCCGTGTAGCGCGCCGCTAACCCGCGCGCGCATTCGGCCAGGATCGCCGCGACAATCTCGCGTACCGTGATGCCGTCGTCCGGCGGGCCGATTAGGTAGCAACTGCGCGGTCCACTGGCGCGCGCGCTGATATGCAGCATGGCCGCCAGCAGGTCCGAGACGTGCAGGTAGGGCTTGCGCTGCGAGCCGTCGCCCAACACCTCCAGGTCCGTAATGCCACCCCGTGCAATGCGTCCGATCAGATCGAAGAGAATCCCGTGGGTGGCGCGGCTGCCCACCACGTTGGGGAAGCGGAAGATGAGCGCCTGGAACCCGGCGCTTTCCACCGCCGCGCTGATCGCCGCCTCGGAGGCGAGCTTCATGGCACCGTAGTTGGAGATGGGCCACAGAGGGCCGGAGTCTTCATCCAGAGTCTGCCGCAGGTCGCCGTACACAGCCGAGGTGGAGGCGAAGCACAGGCGGCCGATGCTGAACCGCTTCACCAGCTCCAGCGTATGGCAGGTGGTCAGGAACGTGTCCCGGAGGTCGATGGCGGCGTCGGCGGTACCCGCGGGGATATCGGAGTTGGCGGCCAGGTGCCAGAACTCGGCCACGCCGTCCAACTTGCAAGCGGCCGAGGCTCGCGGGTCGGCCAGATCCACTTCGATCAGCCGGAAATTCGTGTTCTGCAGGGCGCTGGCGAGATTGGCCCGTGTGCCGCGGCTGAAGTTGTCCAGCCCGGTCACAGTCCGGCCCTGCGCCAGAAAGTAATCCACCAGATGGCTGCCAATAAAGCCCGCGGCGCCCGTGATTGCAATGGATTCCGGCATGGATGGTTCCTCCATCACAACACCGATGGCGGAAGGCGTGCAATGAGAAATGGCACCAGCCTGAATGTTTAGATGTCTGGACGGTTACAGCTCTCGCCCGCAGCCCCGCTCCAGCCCCGCGACGCTACACTGATAGCTTGTCATGTTGATCCACACCAATGCCTGGGCTCGCGCGGGTCTGATTGGGAATCCCTCGGACGGCTACTTCGGCAAGACCATAGCCTTCACCGTCCGCAACTACCGGGCGCGTGTGGTGATCTACGAATCGCCGCGCATCCATATCGTTGGGGGCTTCCGGGACCGCATGGACTTCGGCAGTTGCGCCGAGTTTCTCGAGGACGTCCACCAGAACGGCTACTACGGCGGTGTGCGGCTCATCAAGGCGGCCATCAAGCGCTTCAGTGACTGGTGCCGCGCCCACGGCCTGCCGTTCAATCGGAATTTCACCATCGAGTACGACACCGATATTCCCGTGCGCGTGGGCATGGCGGGCTCCAGCGCCATCGTAACGGCCACGATGCGCGCCCTGATGCGCTTTTTTGGCGTGGAGATCCCCATGCCGCTGCTGCCCGGCGTCATTCTCAGCGTGGAAATGGAAGAGCTGGGGATTGGGGCCGGCCTCCAGGATCGCGTGGTTCAGGTCTATGAAGGCGTCGTCTACATGGATTTCGACAAGGCCAAGATGGAGCGCCAGGGCCACGGCGACTACGAGCCGATAGATGCCCGCCTGTTGCCGCCGCTCTACGTCGCCTTCCATGACAATCTCGCCGAGGGCACCGAGATCACCCACAATGACCTGCGCAGCCGTTTCAACCACGGCGACAAGGACGTGGTGGACGCCATGCTGCAGTGGGCCGCCTTTGCGCAGCAGGCGCGCGATCTGCTGAGCGCTGGCCGTGGTCCCGAAATCGGTCCGCTGATGAACGAGGCATTTGACCTCCGCGCCCGCCTGATCCCCATCAGCCCCGGCAACCGCGAACTGATCGACCGGGGGCGCCGTCTGGGCGCTTACACACAGTTCTGCGGTTCCGGCGGTGCCATTGTCGGCTGCTATGACGGAGATCCGGAACGGCTCCGCCAACTGCGGGAATCCTATGCTGAGATGGGCGCTACCTTGCTTGTGCCGAAGATTGAGGAGTAACTCTGCTGCATGATAATCCGCAAAGCCGTCATTCCCGCCGCCGGCATGGGCACGCGCTTCCTGCCTGCCACCAAGAGCATGCCGAAAGAGATGCTGCCCATAGTGGATAAACCGGTGCTCCAGTTTGTCATTGAAGAAGCAGTTGAGAGCGGCATTGAGGACATCCTCATCGTTACCGGTC
Organism: Armatimonadota bacterium; assembly: GCA_036504095.1. NCBI lineage: Bacteria > Bacillati > Armatimonadota > Armatimonadota bacterium. The sequence goes on from DASXVS010000015.1 coordinate 26,780, forward strand.
GCGGCAAACAGGCCATTGAGAACCACTTCGATTACAACCCGGATCTGGAAGTGTTCCTGAGTGCCGCCGGCAAGCACCACCTTGTCGAGCAGGTGCGCGACATTGGCGACAGGGTCCAGATCCACTACATCCGGCAGAAGGAACAGCTCGGCTTGGGCGATGCCATCCGGCTTGCCCGCGCCCACATGGGGACCCAACCCTTTGCTGTGCTGTTGGGTGACACCATCATCGATCCGCCCGAGGGGCAAAAGCCCGGTCTGCGCCAGTTGCTTGATGCCTTCGATACCACACAGGCCAGTGTGGTTGCCGTCCACCGCGTCCTGCCGGAATGGGTAAGCCGCTACGGTATTGTGGATGGCGTGTCCGAGCCAGGCCGTGATGATCTATTGCGGTTGAGAAAATTGGTGGAGAAGCCGGCAGTCAACCTGGCGCCCAGCGACCTCGCCATCGCCGGACGCTATGTCTTCACCTCAGCCATTTTCGATTGTATCGATGCGACGCAAACCGGCGTGGGCGGAGAGATCCAGCTAACCGACGCCATGAATCTGCTGGCCCAGCAATCCCCTGTCTACGCGCTGGCCTGGCAGGCACGCCGCTTCGATATCGGCAACCGTCTGGAGTACGCCAAGTGCTTCATCGAGTTAGCATTGCGCAGGCCGGACATCGGGGAGCCACTCCATGCGTTTCTGCGGGAGTTGCTGAATAATGCCGGTTCCGAGGGCTGCAACTGAAGCGATCCGGCCCGATCATCCGCTTGTCTTGCGCCCGAGAATAATCCAACAGATGGCTGCGGATGAATATTGCGCCGCCTGTCATTGCGATGCATTCCGGCCCGGATACCTTGCTAGCTTCGTACCGGCAAATAGGCGCATCGGTCATTAGGTATGTGCCGTCTTGACAGGCGCGCCTCGCCGACGCGCCGAATGACCGTCCGGCAATCGATTTTGTCAAACGGTGGAGTTTCTGCATGCTGCTCACTGTCGGCGTCTCTACGACGATCACTTGATCTTCGTTGATCTGCCTCGTAGGGAGTTTGTGCAGGAGGCCTTTGCTGGCATCCACGCTCTTAACTTACAGCCGAGCTACCTTCCACTTGGCCTTCTATATATTGGCTGAGTCCCTCTGTTTCTGTGCCAGGCGGCATTGCCGTCTGGCGAGTTTGGTTTGAGCCCGACGGAAGGCGTTCGAGGGCAGCGGTTTTCCCCGGTAGAGAGCACAGCACAGCGAGCGAGGCCTAGGTCGATTCCAACCCTGCCTGATGCTGGGGGCAAAGCCAAGCTGTTTGTGATCTCAGAGAGAGATTGCGCCCGGCCGCCTCGAACTCCAGGCGTGGGGAGAGCTCCAGCGACTGAGAGAAGCTGCCGCCTATTCGATTCAAGGCGGCAATCTCCGTTCGGCTGAATTGGTCTTGGCAACCTCAACCAACCTACCAGGATCCCCGCCTCATACCTCAGAAGCTAACGGACCGGTCTGCTCTAGACCAGGAAATTTGACCACTTATGTTAATCCGCATGAACCCAGCGCTACGTTCGTCCTTACCCCGCCTCTAAGGTTAGCTCTCTATTAACTCTTCGTGATCAGCTTCCGATTGATCTAGCAGGGAATGCCCTTTAGGGCCGAGATGAGCAGGCACCTCAATATGAATTTAGCTTTATTAACTCGAGCAATAGTATCGGCTAGCTTTGTGCTTTGGGCGTCCGCAGCGTACGGGCAGGTTTCATTGGCACTCTCCTCTGTCACAACGACGGCAGAAGGCAAAGTCGATCTCGCCCTCTCGCTGACCTCTAGTGGAACTCAGCCAGCCGGGCTCCAGTGGACTCTTGAATTCGCCACTTCCGATTTCACCGCGATGACAGTGACAGCTGGTCCTAGTGCTGCCACTGCTGCCGCAGAATTGACGTGCAATGCTGAGAGCGGCAAGTCTGTCTGTCTGCTATCCGGGCTCACTTACAACACAATGGCAGATGGCGTCGTAGCCATCGCGACTCTGACGCCGTCTGCCAACACGAACCTCACCAAGGTGATTGGGGTCACGAACGCGATTTCCGCCTCATTGTCAGGCGATGACATCATCACTGCCGCAACCGGCGGCACTGTCACTGTACCGGCCCCAACATCTATCGGGATATCCTCGTTGGCCTGCACCCCATCGTCGGTCATGGCAGCCGGTACGACAACGTGTAGCGTCACTTTGAATCAGACAGCGCCCGTGGGCGGCACCGTTGTCACGCTCTCCGACGACAGCACTGCTCTCACCGTGCCGGCTTCCGTCACGGTTGTCGCCGGTGGTAAAACTGGCACGTTCAC
>DASXVS010000016.1 GCA_036504095.1 Armatimonadota bacterium
AGGAACGCAAGAAGGCAGGACTGTTGTCCGCTCCGGCGATAGCGCTGGAAGACAGCAAACCAAAGAACTGACCCACAAGGTCAGACAGGTGGGGAATTTTCACCCGCGCCCAATTGGGGATTTTTCAGGCGCCGTTGACAATTGCCAGGAGAAGGCGTGCCAGTTGCACTCCAGCATGCGGTGCTGCGCGTTCCAGTTCAGCGTCTTGCCGGATGCGATCTGCTGCGGAAAGAACAGCCTGGCCGCGTAGCCGTGCGCGCCGCTTGGACAGAAGAGCGCGTCGCACCGATCCGGGCTACACCCGGCGGGAAGGTGGAGTTGCCGCAAGAGCAGGTACCTGACCCCGCCCTCCTCGTGCTGCTCCACCTTCTCGCACAGGTGGCGGAGTTCCTGGATTTCGTTTTCGTTGAAGTCCATTTCCGTTGTTTCCATCCTTAGGCGGAACTGCCGTCGCGGACGTGGCTGACGAAAGCCTCGCCACCCTTGATGGTGACGGCGCCGTCGTCCGGTAGCGGGGTGAGGACGCCGCCGACGACCTGCTCCAGCACGTCGGAGAGGGCAACGCCGCCTCGTCCCTTTATCTCCGCGACCGTCTGGCGGCCGCGATGGATCTCAACCCTCTTCCCGTTGACTGTGATAGAGACCGTCGGGCCGGTCTCGGGATGCGATGCGTCTTTCGCACCGCCGTTCTGCTTTAGTTCGTCCGTGTCCATAGCAACCTCGATTTCTTGGCGGATGATTTGTATGCACGGGTGTCGGCCCCGCCGTCGCCGGACCCGCGATGGACCGGTCCACCCTGTATCCCCCAAGTGGGTTGACAGGGATCCGACCCGGGTGTATTACAAGTCATACACCGTCTTACATATTGTACAGCAAGTCGGCTGGCGTTGCAAGTGCGAAATAGTGTATTATTAACGCAACAACCATAGGAAGGAGGACGTCATGGCCACTCAGATAGACATCCGCGAACTTGCCGCCGCCGTGAAGGCGAAGCGGGGCAACCGCGGTCTCCGGGCAGTAGCCGAGGAGATCGGCGAGGTTTCCGCGTCCACGCTCTCGCGAGTAGAGCAGGGGAAGATTCCCGATCTGGACTCATACATGCGGATTTGTCATTGGCTCGGGATGCCGGCCGACCACTTTCGGCGCAGGACGGGCGGGGAGGAAGCCCCTGCTCACGCCAGCGAGATGAGCACGAGGGATATGGTCGCCGCACACCTGAAGGCGGATCGTACGCTCGACCCCGATACGTCCGAGGCGCTCATCAAGATGATCAGGTTCGCCTACGAAGCGATGGGAAAGGGTGAGATCGGCAAAGGAGAGTGACGCAGCGATGAGAAGAGGGTTCAAACAGGATGCTGAGCGCGAAGCGTTGGCCTACCGGAAGACGCTGTCGCTTGCTGGCCACATGAAACTCCCAGCCGCTGACTTGGCCAAGCACCTTGGCATCCGCATCATTACGCCGCGCGATGTGCCCGGGCTATCAGCGATGGATTTGAGCAGGCTCCTTGAAGCCGACGAAGGAAGCTGGTCTGGCGTAACGCTGACGCGCGCCGGCTTCTCGATCATCATATGCAACCCGAGCCACAGCCTTCGCCGTCAGGAGAGCGACATCATGCATGAGCTTGCCCACCTCATTTGCAGGCACGATCCCGCCACGCGCCTGGACCTACGGGACTGTCCGTTCTTCCTGAGGACATACGACCAGGCGCAGGAGGATGAGGCGAATTGGCTCGGAGGAGCGCTGCAGGTGCCGCGGGCCGGCCTGGTCTGGGCGATGGTCCGGAAGATGGACAAGCAGGCGATGGCGCTTCATTTTGGCGCGAGCGAACAGATGGTTGAGTTTCGCTGTCGGATGACGGGCATCCGCAAACAGATCCCCAGAGCGTGCGCGAAGCGTTAGGCGGCACTCCTAAGCGAGAGCGAAGACCGGCGAGGGCACTGTCGGATACGCGTAATAGACGTGGCGGTACACCGCTTCGACCTTCGCCGCAATCTCGGTCGGTGCGTACGCTTCCGGCAGGCCGGTGGAATCGCTGTAAAGAAAGTCGTATATCGAGCGCTGGACGGCGTCGCGTGTGGCCTCCTTTTCGCGCCACTGCGCCACCTTCAGCTTCTCCGTCTTCAGCATCGCCAGCAACTTGACCGCCACGTCCTTGATCCGGCCGATCTCCCTGGCCGAGAGTTCGGGCTTTTTGAGCAAGTCGTATATGACCAGTGACTCCGGGTCCAGGCCTTCGCGGACGTAGCGCTCTTCCTCCGAATCCAGCTCGCCTATGAACCGGATCAGCGCCTCGAACGTCTTCTCAATCGTCACCCGGTCCTTTTCCTGGTTGTAACCTTCGACAATCTCCTCGTACCGTGCCTGGAAGTCGGCGTTCAGCGGGTTCTGGCTCAGGAGCCGGGCGAGGCGCTTTTCGATGACGGCCTTGAGTTCCTGGACGGTTGAGTTCCGCTTCGGACTCTTGACGAACTCCTGGCGCAACCGTTCGAAGTCGATCTTCGAGATGTCGTAAGGCTTGCTCAAGTCTCCGGAAGTGGAGTCGGTAACAGGCCGGATCGCCTGGTCGACGACGGCGTGGAGATCGCGCATGATGGCGCTGATATCGGCTTCCTGGCGATCGTGCTGCAGGCTCTTGTAGATCACGTTGATCGCATCGTAGGCGCCTTTGTGCTCGTTGAGGCCGGGGATCGTGATGCATGACTTGAACTTGCTGAACACCTCGCGAGCCATTACCTCGAACTGCTTTCGGGTCTCGTCGGTCTCGTTCGCCGCCTCCTTCGCCGCCAGGATGGCCGCGTTGCGCCCGAAGCCGGTTCCGGAGGTGATCGCTTCGAGGGACACTCCGCGCTCGGTGAGGAAGCCCCCAACCAAAGTGATGGCCTCGACGAGGCTATCCAACAGCTCCTCTTCGGGACGCGTCGGATCGGTCTCGTCCGGACCGATGCCGTCACGACCGGAGTCGCCTTCGCTCACGAATGTCGCCAGGGCGCGCCGGAGGTTTTTGAGGATGCCGCAGTAGTCGACGATCAGCCCGTTGTTCTTGCCCTCGTTCACGCGGTTGGCGCGGGCGATGGCCTGCATCAATGTGTGCGCCTTCAGCGGCTTGTCGAGATAGAGCGTGGCCAGCGACGGTACGTCGAATCCGGTGAGCCACATGGCGCAGACAATGGCGATACGGAACGGGTGCGACTCGCGCTTGAACGCGGCGTCGACCTCAAGGGTGCTTCCGTCGCCGAGCGTGAACCCCTGTTTGATCAGCTTGCGATGGAATTCGATGTTGAGGCCGGCAGCGCGGAACTTGGCGACCTCGCCCTGCTCTTCGCTGACGATCACCGCCGCGAGCGTCTCCTTCATCCAGGCTACCTGGCGCATACGGAACACGACTTCCTGCTCGTCGCCGAGGCGCCCAAGTTCAGACTCGAGATCCGCGATCCGTTTCTGCCAGCGAGGGACGATCAGGTCGAAGATCCGCACGCAGGTGACCTTGTCGACGCAGACCAGCATCGCCTTGCCGCTTTCCCACGCAGTGGAATAGTGCCAGACGAAGTCGTCGGCGACCTGGGCCAGGCGTGCCTCTGACGTGATCACGTGGTAGTCGCGCTGCAGATCGCTTTCCAGCCGGGCCCGCTGGGCGGCGTCGAGGTCGTACTCGTCGAGCTTCTCGAGGATCTCGGCGATCCTCTCGTTGAGCTCGGTGTGCGCCAGCCCGAGTCTCTCGCCGCGCGAGTCATAGAACAGGGGGACCGTGGCCCCGTCCTCGACCGCCCGCTGGAAGTCGTACGTCGAGACGTAGTCGCCGAAGACCTGCCGTGTGATCTCGTCGCTGTTGAACAGCGGGGTGCCGGTGAAGCCCATGTAGCTGGCGGCCGGCAGGGCGTTGCGCATGTTGAGCGCAAGGCGGCCGTACTGGGTACGGTGTGCCTCGTCGCTGATCACGATCACGTCGCTCCGCTCCGACCACGGCTCTCCTTCTTTGACGTCCCGGTTGAACTTCTGCACCAGGGTGAAGACGTGGCTCTTGTGCTCCTTGAGCATGCGCTTGAGGTGGGCGCCCGACGAGGCCCGGAACTGATCGGGTTCCCCGCTCACCACCCCGCAGCCGGCGAAGGTCTTATAGATTTGGCCGTCGAGGTCGTCCCGATCGGTGACCACGAGGAAGGTGAAGTTGCCGCCGAGTTTGCGGTGGACCTTGCGGGTTAGGAACACCATGGAGTAGCTCTTACCGCTACCCTGGGTGTGCCAGAAGACGCCCAGCTTGCCCGCCCGGGCCTCCCGCTCCCGGACCGCCTCGACCGCCCGGTTGACGCCGAGGAACTGGTGGTTCTTGCCGATGATCTTGACGAGCTTGCCGGAGCTGTCGTCGAATAGGATGAAGTTCTCGACGATGTCGAGAAGCGTCCGCTTGTCGCAGACCCCCTTAAGGAGCGTCTCCATGTCCACGACGCCCGGTTCCCGTTCCTCCAGGCGCTTCCACTCATGGAAGAAGGCGTACCGGCTCCCCAGCGACCCGAGCTTGCCCTTGTCGCCGTTGCCAATCAGGAGCAGGGCGTTGTGGTGGAAGGCGAGGGGTATCGTGTCGCGATAGTCGGCGAGGTTCTCGTTGACGGCACGGCGCAGGTCCCGGTGGATCGCCTTGCACTCGACGAAGACAAGCGGCAGGCCGTTCACGAAGCAGACGATGTCGGCGCGCCGGCGGTAGATGTCGCCCTGGATCCACAGCTCCCGAACCGCGAGGAAGCGGTTGTTTTCGGGATCGTCGAAGTCGAGTACGGCCAGGCGCTTCTTTTGCACGGCGCCGTTGGCGTCCTTGAAGGTGACCTGGACGCCGTCCCGGACCAGGGCGTACTTCTCCTGGTTCATCGCCAGGAGCGAGAGGCTGGCGCTGGCCTCGGTCAGCTGCCGGATGGCGTCGTGGTAGGCGGCATCGGGAAGTTCGGGATTGAGACTCCGGAGGGCAGCCTCGAGGTCGCGGGTGAGCACCGTTTCGCGCTGGTCCTTGCGGCCCAGCAGACTGCCGTCGCCGTAGTCTTCCTGGTTGTATGCGAAGACCGAATCCCAGCCCAAGGCATCGCGCAGGTAGTCGGCAGAGGTCTGCTGGACCAGGGTGTCTTCGTTGAGGCTCATACGACGATCTCCCCGTTTATCAGGCGCGGCAGTAGTAGGTCACGGGCAGCGCGAAGCTTCTGGTTCTGCGCATGAAGTGTCTTTACCTGTTGGAATAGCAGGCGCACCGTTTCCGTGAAGACGCTGAGGATCGTGGCCGAGGGAACGAAGACCGGGTACTTCTGGAAACAGCTCTCCTGGACACGCTGCCGCCCGGAGGAACCGATCATGCTCTTGATGGCGTTCTCCCGGAAGTCATAGGTTCGCGCAAGCAAGTACACGAATTCCGGAGTCAGGCGCCTGGATCGAAGCACAATGAACTCGGTCGAACCGCGTGCGACTTCACCGTCTTCCAGGAAAGCAACAAAGGCGGTCTTGCCGTTCTCCAGGCAGGGTGTGATACGAGCAAAGAGCGTGTCACCGTTCATGAACTTGCTCCCGGATCGTCCATCCCGCCGGGTTGCCTGCTGAATCAACATGCTACCAGGGAGAAGATCGGCCATCTCAACCGACCAATGCTCGGCCGCATCTGAGAGTCTTACCGATGGGTTTATTTCGATTGCATTCGGCGTTGGTACTCGTTCCCATCCCTCTGGTACGCCGTTGGTGATACGGGCATGCTCGTAACCGGGGAAACGGAGCCGAACGAACCACTCCCGGTATAGCAGCCGCGCCGACTCTTCTAGTAGAACGATTCGCTTCCGATTGTTTTCGATCAGGTCGTCGTAGGCCGAGAGAACGTCCACCGTTGCGGTTTGCACGGAAGGTGCCGGCAAACGTAGGCTGATCCGTCGAATAATGTCGTGGTTGAGGGAGGCCATCGTAGCCTTATTCCCAGACTGAGTCAGCATCCACTTTTGGTGAGAGGCAGCCAAGAACCCATAGGAAATGAACCGGGGGATGACTTCGTCGGTCATAAAGCGGAGGCGAATGCAGTCCGACCCCTGCATCCAATGATCTTGCCCTGCGGTTACGTAGAGGTGTCTATCGACGGCCCCCTTCCGGCCAAACACGATGTCCTGTGGCACGAGGAGATGTGTTGCCAGCCGCTCCGCTGTTACGCCTGCGACGAATTCGAGCTTTTCTGTCCGCAGGCCGCCATAGCCGATGTTGCGGACGTTGATGACAGGCGTCCCTTCGCTGGTGTAGGCGCTTGCCTTCAGTTGGGTTCCGAACGGTCCCGTCTGGATGTCAGCGAGTCCAGCATCTACCAATTCGCCAACGGTAAGCGCTCGCCAGCTCATACTCCAAGTTCCTCGATATTCACCTGGATTTGCGCCGCCAGTTCAGCGGCTTCTTTGTTGAGGTCAGCCAGCTCAACATGAATATCGCGTACCGTCTGCTCGAAATCGAAGTCATCGTCTTCCTCAACTGAGGCGACACCAACATAGCGACCGGGGGTGAGACTCCAGTCGGCTGCCTCGATCTGAGCCCGGTTTGCGAGCGTAACGAGACCGGGGACGGCCACCAGTTCGGCATCCGGGAAGCGATCCTGCAACCAAGCGACCTGACGGTAGAAGTAGTTGGTCCGCTTCAACTGCTCAACGGCCGACTTGCGATCCGCATCTAGACGTTTCACGAGTTTCGCGGCACCTCGACGATCATAAGCCCAACTGATCGTTTCATCTACCGTGAACCCGGAAGCCATGTCGGTAACGCGGGCGGCGAGCTTGTAGATTAGGTCAACTTGCTTCACGAGGCCGCGGACCGCCTCGGCGATGGGACTGAAAGCCACCCGAGCCGCGTGTTGGGAATCGTTGGTATCAGGCAACGTAGCTGCATAGTTCCCTCTGTAAGCGTCAAGGGTTCGAATAAGCTCCTCCTCGTCGGCCTTGTAGAGCGAGACAACCGCGCACAACTCGGCCACGGACCCTGCGATATCCTGCTTCTTGACGCCTTCGGGGTCGGCGTGCCCATCCACCGCCATCGAGAGGCCGTCGAAGTGTCCAGAGAGATTAGCAAGCGTAGCGTCGAAAGCGGCAAGCTCCGCCGGAACGGCCGCGCTCTCGGTACAGATACTTCTAAGGTAATCCTCCACCAGTTCGAGGAACCGCGCTCGCTCCCCGCGGTACAACCACACGATTGCGAGTAGGTTCTGGAGCTGTTCGGGGCTGAAGTCACAGATCTTACGCGTAACCTGGCGGAAGATGCTCCGCGCGTCCAGCATCAGCACCGCGTCGGTCCGCGTTGAGGATTTCGCCTTGTCGAAAAACCAGAGCTCGCACGGGACAGACCGCGTGTAGAAGAAGTTCGAACGGATCGAGACCATTATGTCCACGTGGCCGGTCTCCACCAGGCGCTGCCGCACCTTGGCCTCGTCCCGGCCGGCGCTCGAGGACTGCGAGGACATGACGAATCCGGCCCGCCCCGACTCGTTCATGTAGCTGTAGAAATACTGGATCCACAGGTAGTTGGCGTTACTGACCTTACCGCCCTTGTTGACTCCCGGCAGGCCGAACGTGATCCGCGGGTCGTTCTTGACCTTGTCGGCGTCCACCTCATCCACATTGAACGGTGGATTGGCCATGACGTAGTCGCAGGCGTGGAGCAGGTTCTGGGGGTCGTTGTAGTAGCTGTTGGCGTCGTTGCCGGAGGTAATCGTTCCTTCCAGTCCGTGAACGGCCAGGTTCATCTTGGCAAGGTTGGCGGTGGTCTTGTTTTTCTCGTAGCCCCTGAAGGTGAGTTTCTCCGCCGGGTTTTCGTGGTTTCGCTCCACGATGTGGGCAGACTGCACGAACATGCCGCCCGATCCGCAGGCGGGATCGGCGACGATACCACTTTTCGGCTCCAAGACGTTGGCGATGAAGCTGACAAGCGAAATTGGCGTGAAGAACTCGCCGCCGTCGTGCGCGCCCTGGTCGGCGAACTGGGTCAGGAAGTACTCGTAGATGCGGCCGAAGATGTCCCCGTTGGCGCGCTTGAGAGCCTCGGGGTTGAGCGTGCGAAGCAGGTTGCCGAGGATCGCGTAGTCGAGCTCCTGGTACTCCTGTTTGGGCAGTACGCCCTCGAGACCCTTGTAGTCCTGCTCGATCGACTCCATCGCCGAGACGACAAGATCGGACAGCTTGGCGTTGTCAGCATTGGCGACCAGGTAGTCGAATTGCGCTTCCGGCCGGAGAAATATGGCGGAACGCTCCGAGAAGTCCTCCTTCGTAAGTGGCCGCGTCACGCCCCCGCGCGAAGGAAGCTTCTTTTCGATCTCAGGCTTGACGGCCAGGAACCGGCTGTAAGCATGGCGCAGGAAAATGAGCCCCATAACGGGCATGAAGTATTCGTTGCTGGCGAGGTTTGAGTTAGCCCGGAGTTGGTCGGCCGCGCTCCAAAGCCGCCGCTCAATCGCTTCGATGTTCTCAAGTTGTGTCATATGTAGCGCTTGTAACGTCCCCACGCGCCCTTCGCGTAGTTCTTATCTACTGGCATCTTAGCAGAATCCACGCTCAGCTAACAGATGCGCTTACTGCTGGCGGCGGCGAGAGCGAGGCGAGTTGAGCACACAGGCGTACACTGTCCATAATGTTTGTAGCCCTCGGTAGTGCGCCTGGGGTTCTCGGAGCTCGCGGGGACATTACCCGCCAGCGAAATCGCATCGGCCTCGGGACGGGCCATCGTGGTGGCACGGTGTAAAATGGCCCGCGCCCGAAAATCCAGGCGGACAGGAGCGACAGTATGCCCGTTTGGGTAAAGTCTCGGTGTTCAGACAAGTCTCGTCCGGACAACCAAGGCGAATCAGCTTCCAGCGTGCCCGCAGAAACCCCCTTCGCCGGGTTCCCGGCGCGCACGCTTCTCGAAGCCGGCATTATACCCGTTGCCGAGCTTGCCGGCCTCGCCCTGCGCGAGAGCCATCGCACAAGTCCAATCTTCCGCGTCCACAGGTGGTTCGCCCGCCGCGTGCGCTCGCAGTTCCGTGCCATACTGACCGGCCTCGTTCTGCCCGAGAGCGCTGCGGATTCGTTCTGGAATACGTACTTCGGCGAGGTTGAGCTGGAGAATGCGGTGGTGGTCGATCCGTTTGTCGGCGGTGGCACGAGCCTCGTGGAGGCAACTCGCTGCGGGGCGAGGGTGATAGGCTTCGACATAGACCCCGTCGCCGTCGGTATCACCCGCTTCGAACTCGGGGCGGCAGGGTTCGCGGAGTCGCTCGCGGCCGCGGAACGCGTCCAGTGCGCCGTCTCTACCCAGGTCCGCCCCTTCCACGTGACGGTCGCGGAGGACGGGTCGGAGCGCGAGGTGCTCCACCACTTCTGGGTCCAGGTGGTACCCTGCCGCGAATGCGGCGAAGGGATCGAGGTCCATCCCCATTTCCGCCTCGCGTGGAACAAGCGAACGCAGTGGACCTTCTGCAGCGGCTGCCACGCGGTGAGGGAGGTGCCAGCCAGCTCCGTCGAGATCGCCTGCTCCTGCGGAACCATGACCCGTCCGGCGATAGGGACGCTGGACCGGAACAGGCTTACCTGTCCGAAGTGCCGTCACGAGCAGCCGCTCGCGCCGGCGGAAGAACCGCCCCGATGGTCGCTGTTCGCACAGGAATACCTGGACTCTACCGGCCGCGGGTTTATCCGGCGATTTAAGGCTGCGGGCGCATCGGACCGAGAACTCTTCGACAGCGCCAGACGGCGCCTCGCCGGAATCGACCGGCCGCTGTCGCCGGTGCGTCCCATTCCGGCCGAGGGCCGTTCCGACCGCCGGCCGCTCATCCACGGCGTCCGTCTCTACACGGACCTGTTCAACGCCCGGCAGCGGCTCCACCTAGCGTTGCTGGGTCGCGAGGTGCTCGCTCTTCCGGGGAATGACCGCCTGCTGGTCGGCCTGGCGTACAGCGAGCACTTGGCGACGAACTGCATGTACGCGGGTTACGCCTTTGGGTACCGAAGGTTGGCGCCGCTCTTTTCCATCCATGCTTTTCGGCACATCGTGCGCCCGGTGGAGCTCAACCCGTGGGCGCCGGTCGGCCGCGGTACATTTCCGAACGCGGTCGCCAAGCTCCGCGACGCCATCCAGTTCGCAGCCAATCCGACCGATCTCGATCCTGCGGGAGGCTGCCGTCCTTCGACCTATGCCATCGGTTCCACGGACGGCAGCGTCGCCCGCACGGCGGAGGAGGTCACCTCGGGAAGCGCGCGGGCTGCGGTCGTCGTCGCCTCGGCCACCGAGCTGCGAACCGTGAAGGACTGCTGCGTCGACCTGGTGCTCACGGACCCGCCGTACTTCGACAACGTGTGCTACTCCGAGCTCTCGGACTTCTATCTCGCCTGGCAGCAGGAACTCGGCATCGCCGAGCCGCCGTACGAGGATCCGCGCCGGCCTGCTCCACTGGCTGAGAATCTAGCGCTGTCCTCACACAGCGAGGATGCGGTTGCCGAATACCTCTCCGCACTGACGGCGATCTTCGGCGAGTGCCGCCGCGTCGTTCGCGACGCCGGAATAATGGTCTTCACCTACCACCACCGCTCTCCCAAGGCATGGCTGGCCGTGGCTGGATCCCTGCACTGGGCGGGCTGGCGTTGCACCGGGGTCACTCCTATGCGCGGCGAGGGGCGCGGCGGCCTCCATACCTTTGCCGGCACGATCAAGTGGGACGCGGTCGTCACCTGCCGCAAGGGAACCGAGCATGCGCGTACGACCGGGACCGAGCTGATGGTCAGCGCCGAATCGGTCGACGAGGCCGTCCGTGACGTACGGGGATGGGGCTCCCGCCTAATCGCGCCCGAACTCGGCTTCAGCGATCCGGACATGGTTAACCTGCTGTGCGCCAATCTCGCCGTTCGCTGCACCGAGGGCGCCCTATCGCCGGATGCCATGACCCTCAGCTATGCGCTCCAGGCGGCGCCGGCTCTGATATCGGAGAAGGATTCCGGCGGCCACGGAGGCGCGCCCGTCCCATAGGAGGCAATGACCGTGCCGCTACTTTCCAAAACAGCGATATCGCAGTATTTCCGCACCGAGTGCCAGCGGCAACTGCGCTTCACCCTATACCCCGACAACGAATCCTACCGGGCTCAACGGGAAGCGCAGGGCATGCCAGCCCCCCAGCCTCCGCGTCCGGGCCTTCACCACATCCGGCGGGAAGGTGAGGACTGGCAGGCCGAAAAGCTCGGCGATCTGACCGAAGCGCTCGGGGCCGCCGCCCTCGTGGGATCGCCGAAAGCGCTCCCCGACGGACGCACCCTCTACGTCGCCGAGCCGCTGCGCGACCTGCTCGGGCGGGCGGTTCCCGGGACCTTTCTCGTCGAAGCCCAGTATGAGGTCACGTCGGCCTTCGAGGACGCCCTCTTCATCGCGGGGCACCGGGCGGGCCTGGGGCTCCGGTACTCCGACGTCCGTCCGGACCTCGTCCAGGTGCTGCCGGCGCGGACCAGCGTCGAAGGAATCCGAGCTGACGGGAGCCGTACGGTGCTGCCACCCGAAGACGGCCGACTGCAACTCCGCGTGATCGATATCAAGCTCGCCTCCGAGCCGTCGGTCGGGTACTTCGGCGAAGTCGTGTACTACATGCTCACCTTGGCGGCCTGGCTGCAGCAGAATGGCCTGGATAACCGATTCGTCGTGGTCCCGGACGGGGCGGTATGGCCTGGCAGCCACGAAGCCTCTGCTCTCGCTTCTGCGCGAAGGGAGGCCGCAGCCGAGGGGACCGCCCTGACAACCCAGCAACTCATGGATGTTCTTGAAGGGGACCTGGAGTTCCTTGGCGGCGCATTCGACGTGCTCGCCATACGCCTGCGCCGTTTCCTTCAGGACGAGGTCCCGCCGGTCCTGGCCGAGGCAGACTGGAGGAGCCTGCCGTGGCACGTTGGGAACCGCTGCCAGAGCTGCGAATACCTTGGCGAACCGCGATTGGACGCCCAAGGCCGGCCTACCGAGCTTCCCGACCACTGCCTGCCGATGGCGGAGCGGGACGGCCACCTGAGCCGCGTCGCGTTCGTCAGCCGCGGCGCCACCCTATCACTCAAGGAAGCCGGCATCGCCGACGTGCCATCCCTCGCCCAGTGCGAGCCGGATCACGTGGCGTTCGACGGCCACCAGGCGCTTCGCGCGACGCGCACGGTGGTCGCCGGCAGAGCCCGCTCGCTGGGTAGTGGTAGTGCCGGCCTTCCCCCGAATGGCGGCACGTCGGCGCTCATGCCCGGATGGGCCGATCTGCGTATCTACTTGGACGTCCACTTCGACGTCGGAAGCGCCATCACGTTCGCGCTCGGAATCAAGGCTTTCTGGGTGGAGCCCTGGGTTGCCGGGCATGGCGCGGGCGGGCGGGCGACCCATGCGTGGCGGGACCAGGTCTTCGTCGTCGACGGGAAGGACGTCGAGAGGGAACGCCGCGAACTCCTCGCCTTCCTGGACCACCTGCAGCGCATCCTGGCGGACGCGCGGGGGCGAAACACCGGCACGACATACCAGGTGTACCTATGGGACCGCCTCGCATACGAGCACCTCACGCGCATCGTCGGGCGGCACCTAGACTCCATCCTGCAAGACGGGAACCTCCAGCAGCTCGCCTGGCTCTTCCCGCCGGAGGAGTTGCTGCCGAACCCGACGCTCACGGTCCGGCGTTCCCCGGTCACGATCGTCGGCGACGTGGCCAAGGCAGTCCTGGCGGCACCGGTGCCCCACTACTACACCCTGCTCAACGTCGCCCGCCACTACCACGACGCGGGGCTGCCGGACAACCTGGCAGGCTTCAGCACTCACCCTCACTTCGAGACCGCGCTCAGCGACCAGGTACCTTCCGAGCGGGCCCACGAGATCTGGTCGCACTCCTCGAGGCCGAACTGGTCCGAGCAGGTGGCGACTTTGCGCGAGACAGTAGTCAAGCGGCTGCGCGCCCTCGAATCGGTGACGAAGCGGCTCGAACGGGATCTGCGCGCCCACCTTGTACAGCACGCTCCACCGATCAGCATCGGTCCGCCCACCCGCCAGAACCGGGTGAGCGACGACGGCCAGCTCTGGCACGCGTATACAAAGCTGAACCAGGCGCTCGAGGAACTGGACGTGCAGCAGATTCGGGCCATGCCGGCGCACGAGCGCGAAGCCCGCTTCCGGAGCGCGCGCCTCATCGCGCGGCTCACCGGGGCGGGAGAGCTGGAAGCCCTGCAGGCAATGGGGCTGTCTGCCAGGCCCGGCCGTCGGGTCTACCGGCTGCGTCACGGTTCGCGCGAGGTGAAGTTCCGCGAAGGAGACTTCTCCTGCGCGCTCGCCCCCGAGAGCGATCCGACGTTCCTTGACCGCACGCTGTCCTCGGTAGCGCTGGGAAGTCCTCCCGACCCGGGCGACGGGAGCGGCGACCGGACGCTGATGGGGGACGTGACGGCGGTTGCGGTCGTCGGCATCGACCGCGACAACGCCGCCATCGCCCTCGACCCGAACACCCGCTGGCCGCAGGGATTAGACGACCTCGAGCGTTTCGGCCGCGCCAACCTGACGACCGAGGTGACCCTGGACCCGGTGCAACACGACTACTTCAGCCGCAAGCTCCTGGCGGCCCTGCAGGGTATCGGCAACCCTCAGGTGGCCGTAGCGGCCGCAGCGGTGCGCAGGGCGGTCGGGCTGACGGGCCGCGGGGCCCGTCCCGCGCCGATGTCACCGGCAGCCGAGGTGCTCTGGACGGCGGCCGACCTGCACCGAAGTCCAGTGGCGAGGGAGCTCCCGGCGGCCAGGGCGGAGCTGGTAGCGAGCGGCCTCGACCTCAATCCCGCCCAGTGGGACGCGTGGTCGCAGGCGCTCACGCGCCGGCTCCAGCTCATCTGGGGTCCGCCGGGCACGGGAAAGAGCCGGACCGCACAAGCGATCGTCCTCGGCGCCGCCTACGAGGCCCTCCGGACCGGCCGGCCCTTCCGGATCCTCGTATGCGCGTTCACCTACCGGGCGACGGATAACGTCCTACTGGGCGTGAACGCCAAGGCACCAGGCCTGCTTGCCGGCGATGTCGAGGTCCACCGCCTGCGATCCTACCGCAGCCCGGTCGACGCATCGGTCCCGGCTTCTATCGACCGCCCAGTGAACCAGCGGAACCCGAGCCAGGAACTCCTTGCGCTTCACGCCCGCCTGCTAGCCAGTCGGGGGGTTACGATCGTCGGCGGGACGGCGGACCAGGTGCACAACCTGATGCTTGCCGGGTCCGGCAGTGCGGTCGAAGGGCTCTTTGACTTGGTGCTCATCGACGAGGCGTCCCAGATGGATGTGGCGCACGCCGCGGTGGCGCTCTGTTCCCTTGCCACCGGCGGCGCGGTGGTCCTGGCAGGGGACAGCAAGCAGCTGCCGCCGATCCACAAGGCCGAGCCGCCCAAGGGACTGGAGGACCACGTCGGATCCGTCTATACCTACTGCGAGCTGAGGCACGGAGTGCCCTCGGTCATGCTTGACCTCAACTACCGCTCGAACGCCACCCTCGTGGGGTTCTCGCTTCGGGCCGGATACCGCCGCGAGCTCAGCGCATATTCCCCCGACCTGGAGCTGGACCTCGTGTCCGCGCTTCCTGCCGAAGCACCGGCAGACTGGCCCCCCACCCTCTTCTGGACACGGGAGTGGGCCGCGTTTCTCGATCCCGGCCGCCCGGCCTGCTGCTTCCTCTACGACGAGAACCGTAGCAGCCAGTGGAACCGCTTCGAAGCCGACGCCGTCGCCTCCCTCGTGGCGCTTCTCCACGGGAACGTCGGGGGGCAGCTCCTCAATGAGCGCGATCCGCGCACCGGCAACGTCCTGCCGACGGACTCCGCAGCATGCTCGTCCGAGTACTTCTGGCAGTCAGGCATTGGCGTCGTCACGCCCCACCGCGCCCAGCAGGGGCTCATTGTCGGACGCCTCCAAGGCATCTTCGCGCCGCGAGGAGTGGCGGCGCAGACGATCCGCGACGCCGTCGACACAGTCGAGCGATTCCAGGGGCAGCAGCGAGACGTCATCATCGCGTCCTTCGCGCTTGGCGATCCGGACGCGATCCGGGACGAAGAGCAGTTCCTGATGAGCCTGAACCGTTTCAACGTGATGGCCTCGCGTGCCCGAGCCAAGCTGATCGTGCTGGTCTCTCGGCAGGTGATCGACCATCTTGCAGGCGACGCCGAGATCCTGCGGGGTTCGGCGCTCCTGAAGCTGTACGCGGAGTCGTTCTGTGGCCACCGGAGGGGGATGCGCTTAGGATGGGTCTCGGACGGCGAGGACACGCTCGTGGAGGGCACCTTCGGGTGGGCTCCCTAAAGAGGGGCTGGTGAGTATTCTGTCAGATATGTTGAACGTGATCCCGCGACATTTATCGTTTGTTGTCACAAGTACTTCTGCAGATTTGCTTATTGAGCTTCAGGTGATTGGGTGACGCCACAAACAGGCCATCGCCAGAGCGGCTCTGTGTGAGCCGTGACCGTTGGCGATGCAGACATGCCTTTTCGTGGTGTCAACCACCTGTCATCTTGGGTCAACTGCACCCTTCGTCTGCCCTTGGGTTCACCGGACAGGGTGACCTATGGGCGTTGTGTATGATGCTGTCCAAGATTTGAGTTTGTGTCTCGTGGCAACACCGTACGGACTGCGCTTGACCGATTCGCGTAGGTGAAACGATGTCTCCGAACCGTGTAGGGCTCGCACACTAAGTAGATATACAGATAAAATACTCAGTTTTCCCCTGGCATATCCACCGCGTTTCAGGTGCATATCCCCGTGAGGGACTCAACCAAGATTGCCTATTAGCTACGAGGACCCACCTACCTGCGCTAAGCGCAGCCCGACTGCCTAGATTTGGGACAGGGTACTCAGCCTATCGCTCAGTCGAAATTGGGCGGTGCGTTCCAGCGGCACCGATGGAGTTACTTAAATGTCGAAGTGGTATATTGATGAAGTCCAAGTGAGTGGAGGGTTCTTACCAGGCTTTTTGCTCCGCCTTCCGCGCGGCCTAACCTGCGTGATCGGGCCCCGAGGGAGCGGAAAGTCCACGCTTGCTGAAGCCATCCGGTACGGGATAGGCGGCATTACCGGTGCAACAAGACCGCGCCTGGATCTCATCCAGGCAAACCTGGGCGACTCGATCGTGTCACTTCGGACGTCTGCTGAGGGACAACTACCCGGGTATCACGTCCAGCGAAGCTTTCGCAAACCCGCCGTTGTAACGTCGGACAACGGCGCGGTCACGGCGATCGACCTAGACCGAGGCACCTTTCTCCCGATTGACGGATACAGCAGCGCCGAGATCGAGGCCATAGCAGATGAAAGCGTCGGCGAGAAACGCCGTTCTCTTCTTGATGATCTTCGTGCCCGGGAACTAGGGGAGATTCAGATATCCTTGGCAACCTGCCGCCGCTTACTCGAGGCAAATGCGGATCAGATCAGAGCGATCAGGCGGTCCATCAGTGACTTTACAGAGGGCATCGAGGAACTCGCGGAGGCCCGGCCCCGACTCGATTCGCTTCCGGCTGTGACAACGGCAGCCTCCACTGATCTTCTCCGGCTGACACGAGGAATCGAGGATAACGAGAGCCGAACTAAACAACTAGAGTCACTAGTGAATGCTTTGAGGTCGATCCAGGACACTTTCCGAGAAGCATCACTCCGAACGCTACCCGGGCGTTCGCCGCAGGCCGAAGAGGCTCAATCGCCGATCTCATCGCTGCTGCGGGAGGGATGGAAGGTGGCCTCCGCCGCCTTGGAAGAAGCCAATACCACCGGACTTGCTGTGGCCCTGCGACTGGACGTGGCCATCGATGCATTAAGTGTCATTCGATCCCAGATGGACGAATTGAATGCGCGAGATACCGCCCTTGTAATCGAGATGCAGGAACTGAACCGCTCAGCCAGCCTCGCGGTCCAAGAACGTTCGCTTGCAGAACAAGCTGTAGCGCATCTCGATGGCCTTGAGAGGGAACGCGATAATGCTAGGGCACGCCTAACGGATCTCTTACAAGGAAGGTCTTCGCTCAAGGCAGATTACTTGGTAGAACGTGATCGTATCTCGTGCCTGAGGGAAGAGGTAGCAACCCAACTACAGGCCGACGCTGGCACCAGTGTTCGCATTCGGGTACTGCGGAACGCTGACGCATTGAGCTATCAGCAGATGCTAATGGAAGGCTTGAAAGGCGCTCGAGTCAGGAACCATGAAGACATCTTGAGTGCCCTAATGCGCCTCAGGCCCGAGCAGTTGGCCCAGATTGTTTTGAACGATGATCTCATGGAATTTGAGCACCAAGTATCACTCGGCACTGAACGATCACGCCGCATACTTGACGCCTTTCGCCAAAGCATCGATCCACTCAGCCTGGAGGTATCCACCATCGAAGATCGTATAGCTATCGAGCTTAACGTATCGAGTGGAGCAGATCCCAACTTTAAAGATGCCTCCGAGTTGTCCCGTGGTCAGAAATGCACAGCCCTTCTTCCACTGCTTCTAGCCCGGCGCGAGACGCCACTTGTAATCGATCAGCCTGAAGATAATCTCGACAATCACTTCATCTACGCCACGGTCGTGGAGGTAGTGCGGCGGCTGAAGATGTCGCGTCAGATGATCTTTATCACCCACAATGCCAACATTCCAGTGCTGGCAGAAGCTGATTTAGTCGTGGTACTGAACTCCGATGGTAGGAAAGGCTACATCGAGAAGATGGGCAGCTTGGATGAGTGTCAAGACGAGATCATAGACCTGCTAGAGGGCGGTCGCGAGGCATTTGAGCTCCGGAGGCAGCGGTATGACAGGGTCCGATAGTACCCCAATGCATGCCCGGCTTCAGCGTTTGGTGGTGGAGGATCCGAAGTCAGCTCGCGTTTTGTTCTGCGAGCTCCTGGATGCGGACGTGCCCGTCCTGGAGCATTTTCTGGCGCGCATCGCTGCTCCGGGAGACGGTCGTCTCCGGCAAATGGTTGCGAACGCCGTGCGCGAACGCGCGGACAAAGGGAAGGTGGTTGGGCATCTCGTCAGATGGCGGGCGGTCGAAACAGACGAGTTCACTAAACGTGCGATTGTAGCGGCCTTGGCCGACGTTGATCTTGTCGACCACAAGTCTCCTCCAACGGCATCGTTGGCCGAACCGCTCCTTGTTGAGGCATATCGTTACGTGTCGAACCGTTTGAGCCACAAGGTTCGCAATTCGCTGATGGGGGTTGACGCCGCGGTGATGCGGATATCAGACCTCGCGTCAGGCGCCCGAGACGATCTGGCTCAAACCGGGTTGCTTTCGGCAATGGCCGAATTGAAAGACGCACTACGGACGTTGGGACGAGTGGTGGAATACGATGAGGGTAATGATGAGTTTTTTCGCCTCCGCTCCGTTTGCCTGTTGGGCTGGATTGAGGATATGACGCGGACGTATGGGATCAAGTACTCTCCCATCGATCTCCGCCTACCGGATGGGCGCGCGCGTACAGCTCGCATAATCGCGAGTGACTTCCTCCTTGACACCATATTCTGGAACCTCTGGATCAACTCGCACCAAGCGGTAGACGGACGGTGCTCAATCACGATCGAGAGTACTCTCGATGTGGGGCGCATATCCCTTATCTTGTTGGATAATGGGACTGGTTTTCCGAAACAGGCCGTGGGTGTTGCGTTCCGAGAGCAGTTCTCTACTGGACAGGCTACGGGACGCGGGCGCGGCCTCCTCGAAGTGCAGGAGGCGATCGAGAGACTTCAAGGGTCCGCCACGCTCATCGAATGCGGCGCCGGAGATTATAGGGTGTGTCTTGTGTTTCCGCTGGAGGTCTGATGGGATACCCACGAGCACTTGAAGTACTAGTTGTTGAAGATGAGCAAAAGGCAAAGGCTGCGTATGAGGCAATGTTTGAGAGGCTTCGCGGCAAAGGCGCCGACTTGCACTGTCGGTACGCCTTCTGCCTTCAAGACGCGGTCGAGGCCTTGGCATCCGAAACCGCATTCCATTTGGTGATTTTGGACCTGCTGATACCGGATCACCCCGGACACCCGCCGCCCACGGTTGTGGAGAACGGGCTCATGGTGTTGGACCTCTGTGCCAACCGGGACGCCTATCCCGTTCCCGTCCTGCTGGTAATCAGCGGCCACCTCGACCAAGCGCGCCAGACGGAGCTACAATCGCGCGTCCTAAGCGGGTTTTCGTTTGGAAGAGTTCTCGCCAAAGGCGTAGGCTTGGACGACGACTTGGAGACGGCGGTACGAAACGCGCACCGCTATACCGACGTGGGCATTCACTTGCGAAACGGTGGATCGTTCACGTATCCTACGTTGTCGCCTCGCGACGACGATCTGCTCCGGCGCTGTGTACTCGACCAATCAGGCTGTTCAGGCGTGGACGTAGAGTGGTGGTCGGCGGAAAGCTGTTCCCCCACGTGCCAGGAGGCCCGCGGCGCGGGGTGGACAAAGGTCCTGATGGGAAAGTTCGTACTGGATGACGGAGCCGGTATGTCCCGCCCCACTTTTTTCAAGCTCTGGCCCTCTGACGGCGCAGAATCAGTCTTCCGCGCCGCCGACGTGATGCAGCACAAATTGGGGCACATCAACATCCGGTCCAAGTGTTCGTCAGGTACTGCTGCTGTTCTCGTAACGGAGAAGGTCGGCGAGGAGTCTGGTCGCCCCACCTCTTTGGCGTCGTTTCTCATGCGTGATCCATCATCAACCTTACCGTTCCTGCCTGGGATCGTCGACGATGTTTGCAGCCAAACCGATAGACTCGGGACTGAGTCACCCGATGAGCTGCCCATCGCATCCATCTTATGGTCTTGGCACGATCTTGAACGGATCCGCAACCAGTACGAGAAGCATAGTTGTCCGCCGCCGGCTCTCGATCCGACGCTCTTTTCAGATCCGGCCGAGGTATACGATACTCTACGATTGCAGCAGACACCCATTCGCCTAGCGCGCCAGTCATGTATCCACGGAGACCTCAACATCACGAACATTGCGCTCGATGTCGGTGCGAAGGTGGTTCGCGGCTATATCTTTGACGCTGCTGCGTTCGGCGGAGGCTTCAGCGGGTGGGATCTGGCCACGCTGGAGGTTACAACTCTTCTGCACTCAGTAGGCTCTCTTGACGAAGGACTGGTTGAATACTGCGGGTCCTTCTACAATCAGGCGTTACCGGCGGATCTGGGGTTCGTTCGAGAGGATGCCACTTCGCGCCAGCGCAATTCCGCGAGTCTGGTTTACGAGATCCGCCAACGAGTTCTTGAGCGCGTCAGTCCGGAAGTATATGCACTGATGGTTTTCGATAATGCGCTCATGCAACTGGGCGGGCTGGACTTCCAGGTGTCGCGGAACAAGATCACTTTGCCCTCTGACGCCGCGTTGTTGGCGGCGCTAGCGGCTGGGTGGCTCATCCGCGTTTCACCGCAATGGTTCGCGAAGTAATGCGCACGCCAGGCGTCCGAGATCGCCCTGAGCCAGCGGGTCAATGCGGCAGGCCAGAATCCGCGAATGCGCCCCAGAATCCCCGGCGGAGCACGCGTCCCGATGATGGTCTTGAATTCTGAAAGGAAAAGACAGGGGACGGCGCGCGGCCGCCCCCTCGGGAAGTACGTCGTGGACGCACCGTCTTGCACCTTGCCGGGCGCGATGCGTCATTCGCGCATGCGTAGTCAGCCGCGGTCGACCTCCGCCGCAGCCGCCACCAGGCGGGCGCTCACTCGCAGGACCTCGGAGTCAGCCTGGACGGCGGAGCGCTCGCGCTTCAGGCCCGACAGTTCGGTCAGGAGCCGCTGGCATTCGGAATCCTCGGCGATCTCCTGCTCGATAAGGGCCTTCCGTGCCATGTCGTTCGTGGCCAAGGGCTTGTTGTCCGAGCCGCGCCGGTCGACTACGTCTGCCGCGATGTAGGCACAGCGGACGGCGTATTCGCGTTCGAGGCCAAGGATTCTCGTGTCGAGCCTGCCCGTCTCGCTGAGCGCCCTGTGGAGCGCTATCGGCACCGACTTCACCGCCGCCGGAAGAGGCAGTCCCTCCAGAACGGCGGAGATCGGCGTCATATCATTCGTGTTCGCCATTTTGCTTCTCCTTGCGATACCGGCATCACGCCGCCACCGCCTGCTGCTGATGCTTCGGGCAGAGAGGTCGCCCGAACTTGGCAACGCTCAGGTCGCGCTGTCCCTTGGTAAGGAACCGGCCGCACTGGTCGCACTCGGTGCTGCCATTGGATTCGGACCGCTCAGCGCGATAGCCGTTGCCGTTCGCACGCGGGGCGTCGACTAGCCGCTCGCCCTCGTCAAACTCGGGGGCAAACTGGGTGCCGTATCCGAGCACGCCGAGTGCCCGGCCGATTGCGCCGGTGGACGCCTTCTCCACGAAGTCTGCGAAGTTCGCGGCGCTCTCCATCTTCACGCCGGCGGCCAGGAGCCGGCCCTGCTCGTTGGTAACCGCTGCGGAGAAGACAGCAATACCGCGCTGCAGGTCGAGTTCGACGACCTGGGTATCGATGCCGAAGTCCGGGTGTTCCTCACGGAACCACACCAGACGGAACGCGACCGGCAGGTACTCCCGGCCGCCCTGCACCCTGATGAGGTGTTTCCTCACGTCAAATGCCATCTTGCTATTCCTCCAATTCCTCATACTCGCGGAACCGCAGGCATCCGCACCCTTGCTCGGTGCACGCCAACTGGTTCCTTTTCGTGTCGTTTTCGTGCCGTTCGTCGGTGTGCCCGCACAGGCACGTCCGTGGAAGCGCCACGGCCTTTGCGGACTTTGGCCGTTTCAGGCCGGGGCTCTGCGTCGCTGTCTGATCTGCCATAGGGGATCCGTTTCCTGTGGACAATTCTGAAGTAGCGCTGGCCGGCGTTTCCGTGGACTTCGCCGATTGCATCGAGCACGGCGGCGAGGCCCTGGTCTTCGATGCAGGCCAGCATGATGTCGTAGAGCTGTAAGGGGTAGTCGGCCAGGTGCTCGCGCACCACGGCGACAATGCGCTCCATGCTGGTCCCTCCAATCAGAGCGAGCGGTATGGGATCAGGCCGCGAGAATGTCGCGTGCTTCGGAGGGAGTGAGGCTGAGGATCCGGCCGCCAATCGCTTCGAGTTCAGTGGCGCGGTCGTAGTCTTTAAGCGTAGAAGCAGCGGCGGTGACGGCGTTACTGAGGCCCCACATGCTGAGGTCCGCGCCCTCGATCAGGTTCCTAAGGACGGCGTCCTTCTCGTGCTGGATCAGGCCGAACCTCCGGGCCGTTGCCTCGACGCCCTTCTCGACACTTCCCGTGATCCTGACCTCCGTGGATTCCTGCATACGCGCCGTGAACTCCCGGAATCGGGTTTCGTCCAGGGCGTCGGCGATGTGGTCCCTGAGCTTGAGAAGCCGGGCCCTGGCGTCGGCGACGCGGGTGTCGGAGCGGTAGATACCGCCGTCCTCGTCGGACTGGAGGGTCTTTCCGAGGTGGCGCTGACGGTAGGCGTCCTCCCGAATCAGGCCGTTGGTGCAGACGAGCACGCAGACGTACTGCTGGACGATGAGGGAGCCCAAGCCCACCTCGCTGTTCATCAGGACGAACCCGGCCCGCACGACCTGCGGCTCCTTCAGGTAGCCGTTGCCGTTTCCCAACCGGATGATGGCCTCCAGCGCCGGGCTTATCACCTTCAGGTAGAGCCGGCGCTCCGTCACCTCGCACGATACGACGGTCTCGGGGGAAAGTCCGGCTTCCAGGAGGATCCTGGCCACGACGGTGAAGACGTCGATGTTGTCGATATCGGGATTAAAGCTGTCAGAGAGAAAGGCGCGGGCCTTCCCGTCCAATGTCCGCACGAGGCGCCGTTCGGTCCCCTTCCCCATCATCAGGGTGTTGACCATCACGTCAAAGAGCGGGGTGTCCGGTTCTTCGTAGCTACCTCGCAGATCGTCGTGGCCATTCACGCCGTCGACGGGGATCCTGAGGGTACTGGTCTCACCCCGCAGCCTGTCGTAGAAGGCCTTGGGAATGCCGAGATAGTCGGCGATCTGTCCGTGAGCGATCTCGGCCAGCTGGTAGTCCTGTCCGGCCTCGTCGAGGACCAGGCGGCTCACGCCGTTGCTTCTGAGGCACATCGCCTCCGCTTCGGCCAGGTAGTCCTGCTTGGCGTTGGCCTGTCGTTCGAGTTCCGCTGCCAGTTCGGGCAGCGGGCGTCCCTGTTTCATACGCTGTCTCCTTGTCAAAGAGCGGGGATTGCGGCCCGAGGGCCGGTGCTCTTACCGGGACAGCGTACGTCGGCGGTACCTGGGGTGCAACAGACGTTGCGCCGCGGCAACTGGCCGTCGCTCAGCGCTACTGGCGCGCCGGTGCGCTTTCTGTTGTACTGAACTTGCCCTGGCATTGCCATTCGAAGGTGAAAGGAGGTCGCACGATGCTATGGGAGGAGGCCTTCCGAAAGGGAGGCGACGGATCGGTCACCGTCGCGGTGATCGAGATCGTCTTCGTTGCGGAACCGGCGCACAGGCGCGGCAAGAGGGACGCGCCCTCCGGGCAGGCGAAGATCCTGACGGTTGCCACCGTGTGCTGTGGCCGATGGAAAGACATCCTCGTTGCCCTCGCCGCAGACAAGCCGTACTCCATCAGCCGCGATCCGGCCTATCCCTCAATGCTGGCACCCACCAGCCGCCGAGACGAGCCCGCCGCGAGAGAACCCGGAGCCGGCGACGAGCCGCTAGTCAGCGCCCGCGAGGCACGCGAGGCTGCCGCGGGAGAACCCGGCGACGGAGAACTGCCAATCAGCGACGGCCAGGCGGAGACGGAGCTCCTTCGCGGCCGCGCGGTCGAACTGACGGTGACGACGCCGGCGGCGGAGTACGCGCACCTCCCGGGCCACGAGTACTACGCCCGGCTCTACCCGCGGCATTTCGTCGTCCTGCCGGCAATCGCGAGGGACGTTCCGCCGTCCCCGGCACCCAATCCCACCGCTCCGGCTGCCACTGCCGGCTGACGCGAGCACACTGGCGCCCCGAGCTTCCGGGGCGCCCTTCTTTCGTCCCGACCATTTCGACACGCGCGCTTGGATCGCCCAAGACAGACGGTCCAGGCTACGCGTCGTCTGTCAGCGCATCCCTTACCGCCTCGTCAAGCGGTCTCGCTGCACCGGCAGCAAACGCCGCAGCAAAGGCCTGTATACCGGTAGCCTCCTTGGCCTTCGCCACTGACGATTCCTGATCAGGAAGGTCCGAATCGGGAACCGGCACGCCGATTTTCGCGCGAAGCCTGTCCGCGGCACCGAACAGCCATGCGGATCGATACCCACTGCGCCGTTCGGCAGCCAGGGAGGCAAGGTTCTCAAATACAGCCGCGACTCCGCGCTCATCCCCGGCGTTGTAGCGCCGTGTTAGCGCGTCGCTCAGCAGTGCTTGGCACCCATCCAGGTCCCCCGAGCGCATGAGATAGACCGCCAGGTTGTTGCTTGCGGTTGCCACTCCCGCCTCGTCACCCGCCTCACGGTAGTACTCAAGTGCCGAGACTCCGTACGTCCTGGCGCCGTCGAAGTTGCCCAGATTGGACTCCTGCCTGGCGAGGTTGTTCAGCGCCGCTGCGATCCCGCCGGCGCCCCCGATCTTCAGACGCAGGGACAGGCAGGCTTCGTGGTAGCGTCGGGAAAGCCGACTACGCCCGCGCGTATCCGCGAGAACGCCGAGGTTCCCGAGGGAGGAGGCAGCTATCCCTTCCAGGGAGAGCATTCGGGCAATGCGAAGCGCCCGGAGGTACGAGATCCGAGCCTCGCGATAGTCGTGGGAAATGAACGCAAGTACGCCGAGGCAGTTGTAGGCCTTGGCCAAGGGCTTGGATCCTTCCAGCCCTTCCGCCTGCCGGAGGGCCGATCTCAACTGGGCCCGACCCTCATCCAGCCACCCCCTCACAGACCAGAAGCCGGACAAGGAGGCCACGAGCTGTACCTGAGCGAGTCGGAACTCGGCTGGTTTCGGCCACGCCAGCGCGACGCGGATGTCTGGATATAGCCGGCTGACGCGCTCCAGTCCAGAGTCATATCGCGCCGCCTGGGCTCCGCCATACTCTCCCTCGACTGCGTGGCAGACGTGCTCAAAATGGCGCCGCCTCACGAGTTCCGCCTCCGCCGTGTCGTCGTGGTCGGGCCTCAGGCGCCGGCGGGCGAACTCGCGGACATAGGAAAGGAGTCGGAAGCGCCCATCCGTCGCAGTCCCGTGCTGCTGGACCAGCGACGCTTCGACCAGCCTCGCAAGCAGACGGGCTATGGGCCGCGATCCAATCGCCCCGCGGTCCGGCGGGGATTGCGCACTTGTCCCGTCTCCGCAGACCGCCTCTGCGTCCGCCAGGGTCCAGTCAGACGCGAAGAACGAAACCCGGCGCAAGAGCGCCTGCGCTTCGGGTTCGTCGGCCAGAAGCTCGTAGCTCCAGGAGAGCATCTGGTCGAGGGATGCCTGGTGACCTCGCCCGCCTCGGTGCCGCGGAGAGAGCATATCAAACCACTCATCCCACCGAGCCGAAATCTCGGCCGCTGAGCCCAGGGTTCCTGCCAGCGACCCGGCCAGAACTGTGAGGTATGGAATCCCATCCAGGGCACGACAGATCGAGTCGACGGATTCGGCGTCACTCTCCTCGATCCGGAACAAGAGGTTCGCCTTGCCGGCGGCTCCCTCAAAGATGCGCACGACCTCCGTATCGCGAAAAGCCGCGAGGTTATGCCACAAACCATCTGGTGGGAGTGGCAGCCCTGGCACGTAGACCGGCACCTCATCGCGCATTCCGACTGCCGACCTGCTTGTCGCGAGCAGAGACAGGCCCGTGCATGGCAGAAGCGCGTTGGCGACGGTGCGGCAGGCCGCGACGACGTGTTCGCAGTTGTCGAGGACAATCAGCAGGTTTCGTGTACGGGCGTACTCGCGGAGCGAATCAATCCGCGGGGCGTCCAGCGCTAGCGGAATTCCCACGGCCGACGCGATTTCCTCCGCCACGGTGTTCTCAAGGTCGAGGCCCGTGCCGTCCTCGAAGCCAACTTGGGAGAGGTCGACAAACCAGACGCCGTCCTCAAACTGCGGGATCAGTTCGTTCGACGCCAGAATGGCCAGTTCGGTCTTGCCCGAGCCGGGTGGCCCCCAGAGGGTCACCCGCCGCCGCCCGTCGAGACACATGTTCCACTGGATCCTGAGCCCTTCACTGGTCCTTCCGACAAAGCCCGCTAGGCCAGGCGGAAGGTAGGCCCGGCCTGAGTTTCGCCTCCGCTCGGCTGTCTCTCGACGCGAGTCGACCTCGCTCGCGAGCTGAGTGATAGTGTCTGCTTTTGCGGATTTTGGCCAGCGCCGCTGTGCGCTCTCACAGGCGCGCGACGCTTGGGAGTACCGGTGAAGCGCGCAAAGCGTATCAACGAGCAATTCGTTGGCCGTCGTCGGAGGCGGAGTCTCAGTGCCCCACTGCTCCCACTCTCTTTCCGCTGCCCGTTGGAGGCAGGCAAGGGCTGGCTGGCAATCGCCTTCGGCCACCATCGCGGCCACGAATAGCCCGCAGCCGACGATGAAGCGGTTGTGTGCTTCAACTCGAGCGTTGCTCGCCCAACCGTCACGAATCCCAAGCAGGATTGGCCGATAGCTCTCCACGGCTTGCGCCAGGCTGCTTAGGTCACCTCGTTCGGCGCGGGCAATGTCGTCCTTGAATCGGCGGAGATCCACTTCGTCGCCGCTCAGATCGAGTGTTACCGCACTTTCTGGTGTTCTGACCAGTCGCCTCTCCCCAAGCGCCATCTTGAGTTGTGTCAGCGCTCTCCAGCGGTCGCCCGGCTTCTTGCCGAGGTGTTTCGCCAATTCATCGCTCTCGACAGGGCGTTGCGCCCGCAATGATAGTAACGCCAACGTGTCCCATCGGATTTCGCTCCTGCGGAGCGAGGCGATCGTCTGAGCGTCCTTCTCCCTGTCGTCTTCGCGCTCCGCGGCGGAGACGACATCGAAGGGTCCCATCAGGCCGAAGTGGAGCGGACCCTTGAGTTCGTCGAACCTTGTCATGGCCATGTTTCTCCGGCCCTGCGTACGTGCATTTCCAACTTGCGATTTCTGCACCCCATCTTGCGCGTCCGACGCTGGACGATGCGAAACAGAGGCGCCCTAACTTGAGTGTAGCCCGGCGGGTCTGGGGTGACGAACCCGAATCCAGCGAACAGCGTGCAGGCCGACTCTTCGAAACGAGACATCAAACATGGTCTCTCGAGAGCGCGATTTGGATCAGCGAGAATTCACGGATCGCGCCTTCATACATTCGCCGGGCATTCCTGGCGGCATCACGCATCGGCGCAAAGGAGGGCTGTTATGAGGGAAGCACGGTCGGCTCGGCTCAAGTCGGGCCTCACGCTCGCGGAGGCAGCCCGCCTGCTTGGCGTCAGCCCGGACTATTTGCGGTTCGTCGAGTCTGTTCGCACCGGCGTGCCGCGCCGTCTGGCCAGGCGTCTCGAACAGCTCTACGGAACCAGTCGAGAATCGTTCCTGGTGGATATCGAAAGCTCCTCGTGCGGGCAGCACGGGAGAACCCAAGACTCCTTGCGCCGGAGTGGCGGGAGGCAACCTGGACCGGCGCCGGTCAATTCTAAGCAGGCCAGACGCCGGTCCAGGTTATCGCAACCCGCATCGGGTGACCCCGAATGAGAATTGCAGTCAGGATGACGCAGGAATCAACAACACGCTACAGTTTAGCAACAGAAGCGGTGACAAAGCCTCTGGCGGCGAGTCAGGGAGATCACGAAGGTTGCACCGCTTTTGTATATGACACCGGGGCAGCCCGGTAGGTAACCAAAACGCTCAGATTGAGCACAAAATGCGCCGGAAGACGCGGCCCTCTGACCGTTATCTTCACACCGAAGAGGTCACTGGTTCGAATCCAGTAGGGCCCACCAGATCGAATGGAATTGAGCGTGACGCCGCCGCTTTTCGCCGGCGAGACAGCCCTCCAGCTACTATGCCTGGAGGGCTTCAATCATAGTGACGCCGCTTCGTTCCACACGTTCGGCTGGCGTTCATTCCCCGCAAGTTGTGACTCAGGGGTTCAGCTCGAGTCCTGCAGCCTTTCGCACCAGCCGAAGGGCGTCCAGGATCGTCACGCGATCCCCGGACGGCGCCACGGATTCTATGTTCACGCGCTGAAGGTTGGTCGTCGAGGAGCCGGCGAGCCCTGCAGCGAGCCGCAGCGCCGTTTTCACGTCGTTGAACGTATACGGGGTCAGCGGGAGTTCATAGGCGCCGATGTCCACGTGCAGGCCTCGGAGACGCGGCTGACCGTCGAAATCGACGTCACCCGGAGTAATGCCGCCGTCCGCGCCGCCGTCCAGCGCGGGGCTCGCGGCCTGCAGGTGGTAGTCGCCGCCGGCACGGTCGATGAACAGCGGGTCGGCTTTGAAGTTGCCATCGCGGCCGAGCGGAGCGGGGCTGGGAAACCCGCTGAAATCCGCGGCCGAGTTCCCGTACACCAGGTTGTTGCGCACCGTCGCCACAGGCTTGATGCCGCTCAGCGCAACGCCGTACCCGGTTCCCCAGGCGAAGATGTTGTTCTCCACGACCACAGTGGCGGAAGACACGAGCAGTCCGCCGGCGCTTCCGGAACCGGCAGAGTTGCCAACGATGGTGTTGTTGCGGATAACGGGCAGCGGGCCGGGCTGCACAGCCTGGCTGTACACCGTCACGCCTCCGCCGGTGGTTGCCGTGTTCCCCGTGACGATATTGTTGGCGACCAGAGCCGGATTCGCGATATAGATCCCTCCTCCGGACGATGCCGAATTGCCGGAGATGCGGTTCCGGCGGATGGTCGGCGCCGCGGCCCCGGTGCAGTAGATGCCGCCGCCCAATGTGGTTGAGAAGGACGTCCTCTTGTTACCGGTTACCGTGTTCGCCTCGATGACCGCGGCGCTGTTGATGCACGTGATCGCAGGAGCTGTGTTGTCGGCGATGGTGTTGCCGCGGACAACCGGAGCGGAGTCCTGGAAGTACAACGGCCCTCTCGTTGAGGAGGTCGTTCCGTCCCCCTTGTTGGCCGTGAACGTATTGTCCGCGATGACCGGCGAACCGCCCACGAAATAGACGGCGGCGCCGTCGGTGTAGACCCCATTGGTCGTGAACACGCTGGAGCGCAACTCCGGCGAGGCGCCGTTCATGCCCGCCACCGCGCCGCCGCAGTAGGCGAAGTTGTTCCGGAACGTGTTGTTGCGGAGGACGGGCGCCGAGCCGTCGCAATAGACCGCGCCGCCGAGATAGCCCGAGCTGGAGGGCGAACCTATCACCCACGTCCCGGAGCCGTTCGCAAAGGTCAAACCGTCGATGATGGAGCCGCCGCTGGACGCGGGGATGACCAGCATGGAACCGGCTTTCGCCCCGTCGAAAACCGTGACGTTCGCGACGAAGTCCCGCTGGACGCGTTCGGTCTCCGTGCCGGCGAAGCCTCCATAGATACCAACTGAAGACAACAGCGTATTTCGTTCCACATAGGTGCCCGCGGCCAGCCATATCTCACCGTCGGGCGCGACGACATCCAGCGCGGTCGCCAGAGTGCGGAGGGGACTGCCCCACGACGCTCCCGTATTGGCATCGCTGCCCGTTGGGCTCACGCGAACGATGGGAAGGACTCCGGGCTGAAACGCCACGGCCGATTCATACGCGCCAATGTCCACGTGGGCAAACCGGCTCCGCGGCCCGCCGTCCAGGTCGAGGTCACCGGCCGGTGAATCGGAGTCGCCGCCCGCATCGATGCAGCGTGACGTCGGAAGAAGCCGGTAGTCGGCCGTCGCCCGGTCGGCCAGTCGCGGATCTTGGCGTATGTTCCCGTTGGCGCCGGTGAAATCGGTGATACCGAAGAAATCCGCGGTGCCATTCAGGGCGATGCAGTTGTTCCGGGAGACAGGAGTCGACTGCGAACCGCAGAGCCCTGATGTGTTGTGCGCGATGATGTTGCCCGCCAGCACCGGTGTACTTGCATACAGATAGATGCCGCCGCCCGTCGCATTGGTATTGACGGTAGAGTTGTCCACGATGGTGTTGTTCGCCAGGTGCGGGCTCCCGCCGCTCAGGTACAGCCCCCCGCCGGCGTTTGTCGCGGAGTTTGAATAGAACAGGTTGTCGCGGATCACACCCGTGGCGTTGACGCCCCACACACCGCCTCCATAACTGGCGGTGTTCGACGTGATGATGTTATGGGAGATCGTGGGAGAAGAGTAGCGGACAACCACTCCGCCGCCGTAGTCCAGCCCCTTGCCGTTCCGCAGCGTGAAGCCATCCACAGTGGTGTATACGGCGCCCTGACGGGCCGTCACTACGGGTCCCGTGCCGCCGCCGTCGATCACGGCGCGGTTGACCCCCCAGCGGCGCTCGTCGCGCGCCGTCTCAACACCCGAGAAGCCTCCATAGACATACGTGAACGGGCGCAGAGTGATGTGCTCCGGATAGGTACCAGCGGCAACCCAGACCTCGCCGCCCGCGACGGCCGCGGCCTCAATCGCCGCTTGGACCGACCGTTTCGCGAGTGACCACGATGAGCCGTCCGCGGAATCCGAGCCCGCAGCCGAAACGCGCACAATCGCAGGCGCCATGACGGGCCACGCCGTCCCGTCGCTCTCATCGGCGCCGATGTCCACGCGCGCGCCCTGCACGCGAGGCTGGCCGTCCATATCGGTGGATTCGGGAGGAACGGCGCCGCCGCCGGCATCGACGCACGGTGAGTCCGGCTGGATATGAAGGTTGCCGAAAGCCGGCGCCGCGAGGCGCGGGTCAGCGCTGATGTTCCCGTCAGTGCCCGTAGGGTCCGTAACGCCTTTGAAGCCCGCGGAGCCGTTGCCGAACACGCAGTTGTTGCGGAACGTGGCGGATCCGCCCGAAAGGAGCGCTATCCCGGACGCGTTGGACGCTACGATGTTATTTTCCAGGGTCATCGGACCGGACAGGGTGACGGCCCCTCCGGCGCCCTGGTTGCCGGCGAAGGTGTTGTTCCGCAGGATGGCGCTGCCCGGCGTGTTGAGCCTCACCGCGGAGCCTTCGGGGGAGGTGTTCCCCTGGAAGCGGCAGCCACTGATGAGCGTCGAAGCACCGTTGACGCACCAGATGGCGCCCGCGGTGTTCAGTGCCACGTTGCCGATGAAGGTATTGTTGGTTACGGTCGCCGTGCCGCCCTCGCCCCCGTAGAGGCTGATCGCACCGCCGGTTGCCGCCACGTTGCCGATGAACGTGTTGTTGGAGACGGCCGGGAACGAAGCGCTGCAGTAGATGCCCCCACCCGTGCCGCCCGACATGGAGCCGTTCCGTATCGTGAACCCATCGATCGCGCCGTAACGCGAGCCCCCGGTCACCGTCACCACGCGGCCCAGCCCGGCGCCGTCCAGGACACTCGCGTTCGTGCGCCAGTTCCGCTGCTCTCTGGCCGTTTCCGTGCCGGCGAATCCGCCGTAGAGATACACGAAGGCCGGCAAAGTGATCGACTCCGTGTACAAACCGGCGGCGACCCACACCTCACCGCCCGAAGCCGCCTTGGCAGCGTCGATGGCGGCCTGAACCGTCCGCTTGGCGGCGCTCCACGATGCGCCCGTATTGGCGTCGTCGCCGCCCGGGCTCACACGCAGCACCAGCGGCGCGACCGCGTATACAGTACCGTCGCTCTCATCGGCACCCATATCGACCAGCCCGTCCGCTGCGCGGGCCTGGCCGTCCATATCGGTCTCACCCGAGGCCACGAGCAAAGAATCTCCCTCATTCCGGCACGGGGAGTCCGGCTGGATATGGACGTTCCCGTATACGGCGGCCAGGCGTGGGTCCGCCGAGATGTTGCCCGATCCCGCGGGCACAGCGCCGCCGCGGTAATCGTACTGGGTGTTGCCGAACACGTCGTTTCGCTGGAAGAGGGTGGAGCCTGTTGTGGGCAGGTCCACGCCCCGGCCATTGTAAGCCACGATGTTGCCGGAAACGATTGCGGAGGATGGGAAGACGAGCGCCCCCCTCTGGCCCGGAGAGTTGGCGACGATGGTGTTGTTGCGAACGACCGACGTCGGCGCCCCGGCGTAACCGTCCAGATACACGGCGCCCATACCGCCGGAATTGCCGACGACCACGTTGTTGGCGATGGACACCGGGTAGAGCGGGCTGCGGGCCTCGACATAGACTCCGCTGCTCGAAGATGTGCTGTTAGGGGTGATGACGTTCCCGGTGATGGTATTGCCGGTGATGACCGCGCCGGCGTTCACGCAGCGTATTCCCCCGCCCACGAACGCGGTCCCATCCGCGGCGCTGCCGTTCGCGGCAAGCGTATTGTTGCGTATAAACGCGACCACGCCGTCGCAGTCGATGCCGCCCGCCCAGCGTCCGCCGTCTCCCCAGGTGGTCCGGCCGTTCCGGATGGTGAAGCCGTCCACCTCCGCGGTCGCACCGCTGCCGTACCGGACCGTGATGACGGTCTGCGCGATCGCGGCGGAGAGCACCGTGACGTTACTCCGCCAGTCCCGTGCCTCCCGCGCCGTCTCGTTTCCTGCAAAGCCACCGAACAGCGAGATGCCGGAACCGAGCTCCAGGTTTTCGGAGTATGTGCCGGCCTGGACCCAGACTTCGCCGCCCGTGGCCTTGAGCGCGTCAATGGCCGCCTGTACGCTCTTCTTCGCGGTCGGCCATGTGGCCCCGTCGAGGGCGTCATCGCCGCCGGGCTTCACCCGCTGAACCGCCGCCGGCAAGGGAGCATAGACCGTGCCGTCATACTCGTCCGCGCCGATATCCACCCCGGAGCCGTATACACGAGGCAACCCGTCTACGTCGATATCGTTCGGCTGGACGAGCGATGTGTCACCGCTGTCGATGCAGGGCGAGCCGGATGCGAGGTGCAGCGTGCCGTCTGCCGCCGCAACCAGTTTAGGGTCAACGCCGATGTTGCCGTTCTGCCCGATCAGCGCCGTTCCGGCGTCGCTGACGCCGATATTCCCGAAGATGCAGTTGGACCTGGGCGCCGGGGAGCCCGGTACCGCGGAGAATGAGACACCGTTGAACGCGACGATATTGTTGGCGATGGGGTTCGGGTTCGGGCCTGTATAGTTGATGCCCACCTTGTTCCCGTAAACGGTGTTGTTCACGAACGCAACACCGCCATAGAGACCCGCTCCCTGTCCGCAGCCGCGGATGACATTTCCGCTGACCCGGACCGCCCCTCCTCCCGTGCCAATACCGGTGCCGAGGGACCCGAGGATGACGTTGGACAGGACCCAGCCTGTCTCGACTGAATCGAAGCCGATGGCGTACGCCTGGTTCGAGACGAAACGATTTCCGGCGACAACCGGGATACCTTTGTAGATGTACACACCGGCGTGGTTGTCCAGAAAGGTATTGTTCCGGATTACGGGAGAAGCGTTCATCGCATACACCGCGCTGTAAGGCGGATCGCTCATCACGGTTGTCGGATCGGAATTGCGCACGGTGAATCCGTCGAGTACCGTTTCCGGTCCCGCGGCATCGCCCAGCACGACTCCCGGACCGGTGTGCCCCGCGTCGAGGACGCTCGCTCGCGAGGCGGCATCCCGCTGGGAGCGGAAGGTCTCGGCGCCGTTGAAGCCTCCATACAGCGCCACTGAGGGGGCCAGGACGATGTGTTCCGCGTAGACGCCCTTTTGCACCCACACCTCGCCACCCGTGGCTGCGGCTGCGTTTACAGCCGCCTGAAGCGTCTTCTTCGCGGTTGCCCAGGTCAGCCCGTCGGCCGCGTCGTCGCCGCCCTGACCCACTCGGATCACCAGGGCGCTGGTCTCGTCGGCGCCTATGTCCACGTGGGCGCCCTGGACGCGTGGCTTGCCGTCGATGTCGATGGCTCCCGGCGCCACGGCGGAGTCATCGCCTGCGTTTCGGCATGGCGAACTGTCGGCCAGGTGGAAATCGCCGGGAGGGAGTAAGGCAAATCCGGGGTCCGCGCTGAAATTGCCGTTCGAGCCCACGGCGTTCGGGATGCCCAGCGCATCGTATGGCCCGTTGGCGTGAAAGCAGTTGTGCTCCACCAGGAGGCTTGCGCCCGAGGCGCGGATGCCGGATGAGTTGCCGGCAATGATGTTGTTTCGCACCGATATACCCGCGGCCAGGTCCGCCGCGCCGCCTTGCGCCGCTGTGTTTCGGGTGATGGTGTTATTCGCCACGTTCCCGGTGGCTCCGTCGGCCGCCAGGCAGGCGCCGCCGTTTCCGGTCGCCGTATTGCCGGTCAGCACGCAACTCGTGATATCGGCGCCTGAACCACCGTCGAGGTATACGCCCGCCCCCGCCGGCGCCGTGTTCCCGCTGATGACGTTCCCCTCGATCTTCACCAACGTCCCCGACACATACACCCCGCCGCCGCCTGAGGCAGCGGTGTTGCCGGTAATGGTGTTACCCACGAGGTGGGGCGCGCCGATGCCGAGGCATGCGATGCCACCGCCCCACGTGGCCGAGTTTCCCATTACGATGCATCGGCTGATGACAGGGGAAGCCGACCTGCATAAGATGCCGCCACCCTCCGTCGGGGAATACCCGGCGGTGACGGTGAATCCGTCCAGGACGGTTCCGGCCCCCGCTCCAGTCGCGATGGTGACGGCGATGCCTCCGATTCCGCCCCACATATCGCCGCCCCAGATGACGGTGGCGCCGTCCAGGGTCCGGATATCCCCGTCGCCATACGTGTCTCCGTTCGCGGGGTAACCTCCGAGCAACTTAACGCCGTCCGGGAGCACGACTTTCTCGCGGTAGGTCCCCGCAGCCACGTGGACCTCGTCACCGGGCGCGGCCTTGGCGAGGACGGCGCCGATGCTTCCCGATGGCTCCCGCCAGGTTTCGCCGGACGACGATCCGCCGCTATACTGGCTCGCGACGTACCAAATGCGGGCATCGGAAGGGAGGGTGAGGGCGGTCGCGAGGAAGGCGGCCACAACCATGCGGGCGGTGCGGTTCATATCGGCGCTCCTTATGCCGGCCGGGAGCCGGACCTGCGTAATGCGTTCGCGAAAGAAGGCGAGTGCTTTGCCTGATTGTCAAACACCATCCGGATTGTAGCAAAGAGGCGGCCAGGATGCAGTTCCGGTGGCACAAGGTGTGCCGTTGGTGAACCGGTGGCTACTCCGAGGCCGGAGGATCGTTCTGATGCAGTCTCCTCGTCGTGCGGCCACTGAGGGGTCGGCTCGATGTTGACATTGAGGCGCCCAGCAAGACGCCCGTGGACGCGTGTATTCCGCTCCACCGCTGAATGAGCCACGCCGTGAGCACCGCGGAGAGGGCCAAAAGGCTGCCCACGGAGAGGTCAATTCCGCCCGTAATGATGACCATCGTCATCCCAACGGCGATGATTGCGATGACGGAGACCTGGTCGGCCACGTTTCGAAGGTTGCCCGGCATCAGAAACGTTGCGCGTCCCTCGCTGACCGGCGCGATGATCTGAGCTTCGCGAAGGACGGCGAGGCGCTCCGTAGGCCGTTCCAGACCGCCCAATCACAGCAGGACTCGGTCGTGGCGACTATGTGAACGGTCTTTCCGGATGCGGTCAGTTTCTCCATCGCTTCGCGGACGCTGGGAGGGTCTCCCTGGATGCCGGCCAGAATATGGTAGCCTGCCCCCCGGAGCGCTGACTGAAGTGCCGCGGAGAACTCCGCGTCGGCGCCGCCTGCCTGCGACACGATCACCACGTTGGAGGTTTTCGGCGTGGTCCTTATCACGACCGCCGCCACTGAATCCGCTCTGGCGAGTCCGGTCGGCGCTTCCCGGTGATAGGTGGCCCAGGAAAAGAAAACGCACAGGAGAGCCAGGACCGCAACCATGCCGTATGCAGAAAAGAACCCGGCCATCACTTTGCGCGACCTCGTAAACATCCCGCATCCGGTCCCCTTTCGGGCGCCGCCTCCAGCATCAGCACTGGAGGCGGCGCGGTGTCGTGCTCACTTCAGGGATGAGTCCTTGTCTGCGTCGGCCTTAGTGTAAACGCTCGCGGGGATCAGGTTGTGTGCGGCACCTTCTCGCCGGCCATGTATCTCCGTATGGAATCGATGGTCATCTTGGCGATCATATCAGGGTGCTGCACCACGTCGGCGTAGATCCTGCCGTCCTTCACCGCCTGCTTCGCCTCGGGCATTCCATCGAAGCCGATGACCTTTATCTTGCCGGACAAGCCGGCTTTCTCAATGGCCGCCACGGCACCGAATGCGGTTGGGTCGTTGATTGCAAAAAGGCCACCCAGGTCCGAATGACCTTGCACGATGTCCTGCGCCACCTTGAAAGACGTATCCCGCTGCCCCTTACCTGGCAGCTCTGCGACGATCTTCATGTCTGGGTACTTGCTCAACGCCTCCTTGAATCCCTTGGTGCGCTGGATACCGCACTCGACCTCGGGGTGGGAGATGATAGCGACCTTGCCGCGGCCGTTCAGCGCCTTCGCCATGGCGTCGCCAGCCAGTTTGCCACCGCCGAAATTGTCGGTCGCCGCGTCCGCGGAACGGTCACTTCTCCGAAACCACCACGGCGTCCGGCGCAATGCGATCCCGGTCATGACTGCTGGCCTGGCGAACGGTGAACGCCAGCTCCGGCCAGCGGGCGACGGCGTCATAATCCACCATTTCGCGCAGCAGCCCGTTCAGAGTGACGGCCGGCATCCGCTCCGACCGGACCGTCAGTGGTGTGTCGATCAATGTTGTGCCTCTCCTGACTCCGGGGGAATTGCCCGCTGCGCCCCGAGCGACAGTGGTGCGGCCGATTGAATTCAGGTGGGCTCGATCTCTGAACATCCCGTTGCGGTCTATTGCGCCACGGGCGTCGCAGTGGCTGAACATACCGAGAACGGCGGCTAAGGCGAACAATGAACCACGACGAAATCCCATAAATTCAGGCCTCCTGCTGCCATTGGTCCCAGGGGAATCGGAAGAACTATCCAGCGCTTCATGAGTCGCGATTCAGGCTAGCGCACATATTCTCCAGAAGAGAGTCAAGGGACCGGGACGTGAGGGCTCGAGTCCTTGCTCAAGGATATGACGACGAGACAACGCGCCGGCACGTCGCAAGCCAGTCGAATGACAGCGGGAGCTGTTCTGCGTTCCGGCGGTGCCGGCCGCCCGTCTGCAACTCCGCGGCCGGCGGATGCTTCAGGGGCAGGTAGTCTGAGCTTCCCGCCCCTGAAGCAATCCCGCGCGTCCAGTCATGCGGCTCAGATGTGCCGCGCGCTTCGGCGGAATTACGGACCGTCCGCGATGCTGTCCAGCTTGTAGATGCTGCGGAGGATGCGCAGGCAGTCATCTACTCCGATGATTCCATCGCCACCCGGCCACGCGGCCAGCGATGAAGGAGCCACGTCGCACGACGCCACCTGGGTTGCCGTTACGATCCCGTCCGAAAGCCCGCCAATCCCATGGATGGCGCCGATTACGTCGCTGAGATCGACTGCCCCGTCTCCGTTCCAGTCGCCGTAAACGGTTGGGACCTGATCCCTTGCGTCGTCGGTCAGAATCGGGTCATTGGGGCTGGAGGTCTCATCGTCCAACGGCTCGAACAGAGTGGGTGAGGCGGCTATCGGTATCGTGATGTGCCCGGTCGCCTGCCCTTTTGGATCATCGGGATCGATCAGCGAAGCGTCGAAGACGAACGCCGGCTGCAGGAATCCCTGCGCAACCCCCTCGGGCCGCTCATAATAGCCGAACGCGATATTTGTCACGATCATCCTCGAGTTCCCGGCCAGGGACGCCGCGATTCGCTCGAATTGCGGCAGTATCATTTCGTAGGGTTGCACTTGGGCAACGACTCCCGCGATCATCTGAGTGCCTCTCCACAAAGCGTGGTGCCCTGTGACCACGCCTGAGTTGTCAACGTGGACCTGGATCCCGCTGTTCGCGCCGAGGAGGGGAACGGGCGTAGGTGAGAAGTCAGTGGGAATCTGTCGGGGAAACGTGACGATCGTCTCGTCCTGCGTCTGGTTGTCCAGGCGGTTCGCCGAAGTGTCAAAGCCCTGGTTGAACAAGTGGGAGAAGATGGGCGGGCCGAACTGCGACGAATCAAACCCGCCAATGCTGTTGAGGAACGTCAATGCCAATTGCAGCGCCGCGCCGTCGGCGATGGGGCTCGCCTCGCCCGGCTTTTCGCTCAAGTAGCGGTCCATATGCCCGAAGAACTCCGCTCCCATCGTATCCTGTGCGAGGAGCATCATATTCGCGGCATCCGTCGCCTGGAAGCCGCGGACTTGGGATTGGATCGCCGGAAGTTTTAGTCCCAAGGCCTGAGCTCGTCTTGAGATGAGGTCAGAATTGAGGTTCGTGGGCAGCACCTGGAAGAGCGGAACGGCTTGCGGAACGTTGGTGGGAGGGCTCGCCTGGTACGTGATGCTGGCGGGGGTGCCCTGTGGCGCAACGGTGGATGGTGGGTCCAGCGGTTCCTGCATCATCGCCGGATCCACGGCGGGCAGGTAGACGTGTCGTGCTCCCGTTTCCTGTTGGAGTTCGGGATTGAAGAACGAAACAACGAAGTCATACACAGGCGTATAGAAGCGCTGTGGCTGACCGCCCGCACGCGAGTAGTATCCAAAGCGGATTTCCGTAATGTTCGCATCATCGGGCGAGTTCCCCAGTTCACGGGTCAACTGGGCGATCAGGCTGTTCTGCACGGCGCTGTACGGTAGTATCTGCTGGGTCGGCGTCTCGACCATCACCTTTCGCCACTGTGCGATGCTTCCCGTGACGCTGCCGTCGTTCGCGACATGCACCTCTGCCTGGTCTCCCGGTCCTATTACCAGGATTCCAGCCAAGGTGCGGGAGAACCGGACGATGGTCTCGTCCTGCGTTTCCGGGGTTATCCCGCCGGTGTCAAGGTCCTGGCCCTGATGGATCAGGTGCTTGATGTCGGTGATCGCCGCCTCACGGGCCTGCAACAGACCCGGGTGCGTGTTCACGAAGTCTTGCGCGATCCGCGTCGCCTCGGTATCGGCGATGGGCGGAATCGCGCCGGGCGTTTCCGCCGCCATCAGGCTGGTAGCGTATATATCCGTTCCGAACTGGTCGCGATACAGGGTTGTGGTGAAGCCGCTGGCCGGACTGGACCACTGAACACCAACGCCTGATGGCGTCTTGACCCGCTGGAATGTCGATGTCTGTCCCAGTTCAGCCCCGCGCCGCAATACCATGTCGACCGACAGGGGGTTGTTGGCGACCATGATGACCGCAGCCGTCGTGGGAGCCGCAGGAGGGTCGGCCAGGAAGTGAATTCCGGACCCCGAAGCGGCCCCGGCGAGTGCACCGCACAGAAGCAGCGATAGAATCTGGTTTCTCATGGGAATTCTCCTAGTGGATCCAGGACCACGCACGGTAAGTGTGCGGGCCGAGAGGAGACATGCCCCAGTTGAACCGCTCGTTCTCCCGGCGGTTCACCGCATCGCCGGCGTCCACGCCGTACGCCATCACAACTGCGGTCTCATGGCCCCAATCGTGGGCTGCAAACCACGCCTGCTTCACCGTGAAGAACGGCATGGTGCCGTAGAAGGCGTAGTTTCCGCCGCGGCCGGGGTTGTCGTACAGCTCGCCGTCGCCGCCCGCAATCATATGGAGGCCGGGGGTGACTCCGTCCCAATGTGCCAGGTCGGTCAGTTCCAGGCTGTGGCAGGACACCATGCTCAGGATGCGCATGCTGTTGGCGCCGATCGCCCACCACTGGTTGAGGGTGCCCGGGTTTCGGGTCCAAGCTCTGCAAGTGGACACGCCGTCGATCGTATGCGTAACGCCGGTGGTGATTCGGAACTTGTCCGCATCGGAACCACCATGCGATTCCAGGAATACCAGGTTGGCAGTATCGTCGTAGATGCACGCCTTGCCGCCCGGCACCGAACAGCTCACCAGGTCGTCCGGCCAGAAGGCGGAGTTACCATAGACAAACCGTCTTGTGTACCCGAAACCCTGCATAACGCCCATCCAGCCGGTGGCGTTGCCACTGGCGTTGGGGAGAGTTGGGTTACCGCACGCGTCCGTGGTGCAATACTCCGCCGCCACCGTAGTGCCGCGCGCGGTGAATGGCGCCGACAGGACGGCTGCGGCGAAGCTCCAACGAAGGACCGCTGCGAACGTGCCATATCTCATTTTCACGGTGGGATCCTCCTATCTCACCCAGGCCCACCAGCGGTAGGTACGCGTTCCGAGGCGCGACATGCTGGAACCGAAACGCTCGTTGTTCAGGCGGCTCAACGCGTCTCCCGAGTTAACGCCGTAGGCGAGAACCACGGGACGCTCGCGGCTGTCCGGCGAAGCCATGAACCACGCCTGCTTCACAGAAATGCCCGGAAAGTTACCCCAGAGCGCCCAGGCACGGCCGCGACCGGCGTTGTCATACATCAGGCCGTCACCGCCTGTGATCATGTGAAGCCCCGCCGCCACGGGGTCCCAATGCGGGATGTCGGACAACTGAAGGGAATGGCAGGATACCATGCCGAGGATGCGAAGGTCCTTGTTGCCAAGTATCCACCACTGGTGGCCTCCGCTGTTGGTCCAGGACAGGTGGCCTGCGTCGCCGTCCACTACGTTGTCGTGGCCGGCCGACATGACGAAGGCGTTGGGGTTAGATCCTCCGTGCGTGCTGAAGAAGTAGATGTTTGCGTTGTCCGCGTACCACTGGTCCCAGGAACCGGAAACGTTCGGATCGACGGTATCGCCTTTCCAGAAATTGCTGTTGCCGGACAGGAACTTGCCGGCGTGGCCGAAGGCGGACATCGTATAGTAGAAGTCGGAGGCATTACTGCCGGTGTTGGGGAGAAATGGGTCGCCGTTAGTGTCCCAGTTTGCCCACTCGGCGCCCACTGTGCCGCATTGTGCGGGTCGGCACACTGTGAAAAATGCCGCGCCGGCCAGAACGAGGGCCGGCCATCTGGTTATACGCACCTCGCGAACCTCCTTTCGAGTACTGCTCTCCGAGTTTCATGGCAGAGCATCACTGTCCAGACGTGAGACGTTTGTGGGAAAAGTGCTAAATAACCATCTATTCCACGCTAACGCCCTCCCGACGGAATTGAGCCGGATGGCTGGAACGCGGCTTATAGTCACAAGCGCCGCGATGGCAGGCTGCCGGTTCATCTTCAGCCGGTGCTGACCTGAAGTTATAGCACATATAAGCAAATGAAACCCATAGTGTTTAGCTTAAGGTCGACAGTGTCTGAATCAGTGAAAGCTCGAAGGAAGTGATACGCAGGAAAACAGACTCCTCTCGTTGTTCCGAGTCGAGCAAAGGAGCTGCGGGCGATGTAATACGGCGTAATCGTCACCATACCGCCGCAAGTCACCCGGTCATCAACCGGTAACCGACAGGGCACGAACTAACCTTACTCAACGTGCTCTTTGAGCGCATCGGAGGTCGTTCAATGGCTTTGATACGGATGGCTTGCTTCACAGACCGCAGGAGATGGCCCGGTTGCTTCGGTTAGGCGACTAGACGAATGATGCGATCAGCCGAGTGGGCTCTGGCACGGACCATTTCTGCGTTGGG
Source organism: Armatimonadota bacterium (assembly GCA_036504095.1). Taxonomy (NCBI): domain Bacteria; kingdom Bacillati; phylum Armatimonadota; species Armatimonadota bacterium. The sequence continues at coordinate 41,394 of DASXVS010000016.1, forward strand.
GATATCTGTTTCCTCCATCTTGGCCACAGCCTGCTCCAGTGTGCGGCCACCGGCAATATGCCGTTCCAGCAACCGCTCTCGCATGCGCCCGTCATCCACTTCCACATACCACACTTCATTGAGGAGAGGACGAATGTCCGACCATCTACCGGTGTCAAGGAGGAGGTAGTTACCTTCTACAACGAGGACCCGGTGATTGGGCCGGATGGAGATAGCGCCGGACACGGCGGCGTGTAAAACCCTGCTGTATTCCGGGCACAGAACGGTGGATCGCGTCTCGCGGCGCAGACGCCGCAGGAGTTGACCGAAGGCTTCTGGGTCAAACGTCTCCGGAACCCCCTTCAGATGCCGGATGCCGCGAGATTCCAGGATGTCATTCGGTAGGTGGAATCCATCCATCGGAACAACGGCGGCGATCTCGGCTCCAGCAATGTGGTTCACCTCGCGCGCCAGGGATAATGCGAGAGTGCTCTTTCCGGCGGCCGGACACCCGGTAATCCCCACAAGGTGCCGTTCGTCAGCCGGCTGTAATGCGAGCCCGTTCAATAGACCGGTCGCCAGATCGGTGGTGGTCACAGCATTCCCTTTCCTTCCCGAGCTGATATGGGACAGTAGTGCGACAGTGTTGCTGCAAATTGGGATTGCGGTCTGCCCGGTAGCGCCAGGTGGCAGGCCCGGGTGTATCCTTTCGGTTATCGAGACCAAGAAAGGAGCAGTACACCCGTAGCCTACCGAGAGGATTTTAGCCTGCCAGAGGGGTTTCTGGAACAGATTTGTGAACAAGGATTGGACGGGATTGGCGAAGCGATTCGGATCGTGGTGAACGCGGCGATGCAAGCTGAGCGCGAGCGGCATGTGAATGCCGGTCTGTAAGAGCGTCACGCGGGCCGGGTGGGTCACGCGAACGGCTACAAGCCGAAGACGGTTCAGACCCGGGTGGGTGAAGTAACGTTCTCCGTGCCGCAGGTCCGGGAGGGCGGCTTCTACCCATAGGCTCTTGAGAAAGGACTGCGGTCGGAGCGTGCGTTGAAGCTGGCGCTGGCGGAGATGTATGTGCAGGGAGTTTCCACGCGTAAGGTGGCGAGGATCACCGAGGAGTTGTGCGGAGTCGAAGTTACCAGCACGCAGAACCTGTACTGAGCGAAGCCGAAGTGTGACCCGAGCCGCAGCAGAACTGGATTCCGCGCTTTCGGCGTGGCGAGACCGACCCTTGGGGACGTCTGTGTACCTGTTCCTGGACGCCCGGTATGAGAAGGTGCGCCGCAACGGCAGTGTGCAGGACGCCACTGTGCTGATTGCGGTAGGCGTGGACAACTCAGGCTACCGCCAGGTACTGGGTGTTTCGGTATCCTTGAGTGAGCACGAAGTGCATTGGCGGGATTTCCTGCTGTCCCTGGCGGAACGCGGGCTTGCCGGTGTTCAACTCGTGATCAGCGACGACCACGCCGGCCTCAAGGCGGTCAGAACCATGCGGGCGGTGCGGTTCATATCGGCGCTCCTTATGCCGGCTGGGAGCCGGACCTGCGTAATGCGTTCGCGAAAGAAGGCGAGTGCCCTGCCTGACTGTAAAACACCAACCGGATTGTAGCAAAGAGGCGGGCAGGATGCAGTTCCGGTGGCACAGGGTGAGCCGTTGGTGAACCGGTGGCCAATCCGAGGCCGGAGGATCTTTCTGATGCAGTCTCCTCGTCGTGCGGCCGCTGAGGGGTCGGCTCGATATTGACATTGAGGCGCCCGCCATCTGCAAGCTAATAAGCGTATCGCCGAATAAAGGAATGTCGGAGGCGGTTCCGAGAATCCCACCAGGAGAGCACGTTGTGAACGACGGCGCCAGGCTCAGCATTATCGTCGGAGGGCCGGGGACAGGAAAGACCCAGACGCTTGTCAATGCCTTTCTCGCGCTTCAGCCCGAGGAGCAGCGGCGAGCGGTATTGCTCACTGCCACGCCTGCGGCAGCCCGCGAACTCTCTGTCTGGATCCGCGGACTTCAGCCGGATCGGCCGATGCCCCGCACCGTATCGTTCTCCCAGTTCGCCGGCTCTCTCCTCCGCCTGCTGCGTGGAAACGACGTTCCGAGCCCCCTCGACGAAGCGGAGCGGCGCCTGCTGCTCGCCCATCTGATCGCAGGAAATCCGGAATCGACGTGGGCGAGGATCGCGGACTCAATAGCGGAAGACGTTGCCGCCGTCATCGGTGTGTTCCAACGGCACAACCTCGGCCCGGATGACTTGAAAGCCTTCGCCGATTCGGCGGCCCACCAGCGCGAGGACATGGGCCGCCTCGCCGGCATCTACCGGGAATACACCGATGCGCTCTCCGCCGCGGCGCTCTACGATTACGACAGCCTCGGCCGCGGCGTCCTGCGATCCCTCGACGATCAGGAGTCCCTGGGCCGCGTCCAGGCCCGTCACGCCCTCTTCTATGTGGACGAGGCGCAGAATCTGGACCCCTTGCAGGTGGCCCTTCTGGCACGGTCCGCCGGCGCCACCGGTCGGGTCCTCGCCGCCGTCGATCCATCGCAGCGAACCCAGGCGTATCGCGGCGCCTGCCAGGATGCCGTCGCGGAGCTGGAACGCGCCATGGGCACTCCGGCGGCCTTGCGACGCCCGGCCGGCGGCGGCGCATTGCCGGCCGTGGCCGTAGATGCGCTCGCGCGCTTCCATAATGCGTACGGTACCCCCGGAGAGCCGGCGGCCGGGTCCGGTGAGGCCGGAAGCCTCCGGCACATCGTCGCCCGGGATGCCGACGACGAGGCCGACAGGCTCGCAGGTCTTCTCAAAGGCACGATCGATTCCGTGGCGGTCCTGGTCCGATCTTCGCAAGCCGTGCAGTCGATGACCGAGCGCCTCGCCGCGCGGGGCATTCCGGTCGAGCCCCCGGAAACGGCCGAAGCTTGTCTCGTCCGCCGCTTCGTGGCGGACGCCCTCCGGATGCTGGCCCACCGGAGCGATGGTAAACACGGCGCAAGCCAACCGCTCTCGGTTGTCGATGAGCACGCCGCCGTGAACGCTGCAACGGTCCGCCTCCTCTGCACCACCCGCTCCGACCTCCAGTCACGCGCCCGGGCGGTGGAAGAACAGAAAAGGGCTGACAGCACCGCCTCCTGCCTTCTGGACCTGCACCTCGAGCCACCCCTCTCCGCCGTGAAGGAATGGCTCACCGCCGCCCGGCTCGAAGATGGGGTCGCCGCGCAGGTGCACCGTCTCTTCCTTGCCGTCCGCCCGCACGTCGTGCCTGGCCTGAACATCGATGCCATCGTCGGGCGTTATGGCGCCGCGTTAGGTCGGTTGGAACGCTTGCAGACCGTCCACGCGGCCTGCGGAAACGTGCTGACACCGGGCGATGCCCTGGCCGTCCTCGACACGCTGCTCACGCTGCCGGATGCCCAAGAGAGCCGGGGCGCCGTCGAAGTGCTTGTCCCGACGTCGGCGTCCGGACGGCGGTGGAGCACTGTGGCGATCGCCGGGCTGAACGACGGGGAGTTTCCCCAGTGGGCCGTTCCGTCTCCGTTCTTCACCGATGAGACCGTCGCCGAGATGGAAGCCTGGCTGCGTTCGAGGATCCCGGAGGGCGAGCGTGTCGCGTTGGGCCGGTTCGAGCGTGGCGCCGCAGAAACGATGGCGGAGGAAAGGCGGCTTTTTTACAGCGCCCTGGCTCGGACGAAGGGCGACCTGATTCTCTCGTGCCGCCTGCGCGAAGGCGCCAACGATGCCGCTCCGTCCGCGTTCTTTCTGCACTGCCTCCCAGCTGGGATGGCGGTTGCGCCGCGGGACATGGCCGGATCCTGGCAATGTGTGCTTGGCCGCTCTCTCCCCGATTCCGATGCGGGCCTCGCCTCCTGCGCTGACTGCCTCGTGGCGAGTTGCGCAGGCAGGGTGGGGTCGATCGCCGCGTCGCCCTACGCATTCGAGGCGCGGCCGGACGATGTCCCGTCCGCCCAAACGGGTCCTCCGGCTCTGACGCCCGATTGGCCGCTGTCGGCCTCGGATATCGAGGCATACTGCGAATGCCCCAGAGGCTTCTTCCTCGGACGCATCCTGAAGGTGGTCCAGATCGAGGGCGACGACCTCACGCGCGGGAACCTCTTGCACAGGGCGTTCGAGGCTTTCCACAAGCTGGCGCGTGTGGACCGCACCCCGGAGGCGCTGCGGGCGTGCTTCCAGTCCGCCTTGCGGGACTCGGAGGCCGAATTCTCAACGAAGGCGGCGTTCGGATTCCAGAAGCGGCAAACCCTTTCTGCTCTCGACACCTTCCTCGCCAACCCCGCACTTGTCCTCGATTACGAGGTGCTTCAGGCCGAGCGCTCCATGCGCTTCACCCTCAAGGACTCCGAGGGCGATGGGCATCCGTTCGTCGGTCGGGTTGACCTTGTGCGGAGTACGGCGGGCGGGGTGGAAGTCGTGGACTTCAAGGGCAGCGCCGCGAAAGCGGAGAAGGCATGGCTTACCCGCATTCCGTCGGAAACTGAGGATGGACCGCTTCCAAACGGGAAAGATGTGTCTGTTCAGCTCCCGCTCTACGCCATCGGCCTCGGACGGCAGGCGGATCCCGTGACAGTGGGCGCCATCGTCCTCGAGTACGTTCATCACTCGGGATGCAGGACGGTTACGCTCGCAACGGGAGAAGGCGGCGCTCTCACTCCGGAAGGCTTGGCGACGCTCGAGCGACACGTTGCGGATCTGTCCCGCGCCATCAAAAGCGGCACCTTCCTCGATTCCCCGCGCGACGGTTCGTGCGGCAGGTGGAACGCCGGATGCCCCTGTGAGGCGATTTGCGACTGACGAAGGAGAACGACGCTGGACATCCTCGAGGGACTGCAGGCAGAACAATGTGAGATCGTCACCGCCGAAATCGACCGGCCGGTGAAGGTCATCGCCGGCGCCGGGACGGGAAAGACGGAAACGCTCACGCGCCGCTTCCGCTGGCTCGTGGAGGAGAACCACTTTGACCCGGCGCGCATCCTGGCCGTCACGTTCACTGAGAAAGCGGCTGCCGAGATGAAATCGCGCATCCGCGCCGCCCTCACCAAAGCCGACCGGGAGCCGGAAGCGCCGCTCGCCGTTCACACATTTCACGGATTTGCGCGGACCATCCTCACGGAGAACTGCTACCGTCTCGGGCTGCCGCCAAACCCGAAAATGCTCTCGGACGTACGCCAGCGCCTCTTCCTCGACCGCCTGTTCCAGCGCCTCTGCAACGGTGAAATTGATGAGCCGTCCCTCGCGCCGGAACGCCTCGCGGAGCTTTCCTCATCCGGCCTCGCGGACCTTCAGTCCGCCTTGCAGGGGATCCTTTACACGGCGAAGGGGAAAGGCTGGTCGCCGGACGAATTCCGCGAGCGCGCTTTGGCCGTTGAGGGGCGGTTTTACACCGCGCTTCCCGCGCCCGACGATGCCTTGTCATACGGCGGCGAAAAGAAGGGGGCGCTCTGCGAGGCGATTCGTGGCAGGCTGGCAAGTCTGTTCCCATGCAGGGACCTCGAGGATTGCCTGGACGTTCGCAAGCTCTGGTTCACGAATCCCCTGAGAAGCGAACCTCGGACGGACATCGCGGCCGCGCTGGACAACGAGCGGCAGGTCACCCAGCGATTCATCGATGCGGGCCAGGCATTCTATCGGCTTTACGAGGCCGAGCGGAAGGCCCTCGGAGCGTTGGATTTTGACGACCTGGTCAATGAAGCCGTCGCGCTCCTCCGCGAACCGGAAATCCGTGCCCGCGCGCGCCAGCGTTACCAATACATCCTCGTAGACGAGTTCCAGGACACATCGCCGATGCAGATGGAGCTCATCCGCGCCGTCATCACGCCGATGCCGGAACGTTCGCGCTGTGGCAACTGCCCGGCGGAGGCGCCGGCCAACTTGACGATCGTTGGCGACAAGAAGCAGGCGATATACGCCTGGAGGAACGCCAGACGCGAGAACATGGACGATATCCTGCCTTGCGCCGCCCATACGAGGGTCGTCAACCTGACCCAGAACCACCGGTCACGGCCCGGGATACTCAAGGTAGCCAACGCGATCCGCCTTCGCATCGAACCCGGCGACCCCGACACCTGGACCGCGAAGACGGAGCCTGCCGTTGTCCACGCGCCCGAATCGTTCGCTGGCGGGAAAAAGGCCGACGCCCGGAGGGTCGAGGCGAACTATGTGGCCGAGTGCATCCAGCATCTGATTCGGGAGAACGCGTCGCGACGGTATGCCGACATCGGCGTCCTTATCCGCAAGAACAGCCTGTTCGCCGAGTTGCGCCGCGCCTTCCGGGACCGCGGAATCCCCTACGTTCGCGAAGGCGCAACCGGCCTCCTCGAAGAGCCTACCTGCAAGGACGTCCTTGCGTATCTGCATGCCATCGCCGATCCCCTGGATGACCTGCATCTGGTCCGGGTACTGAAACGTCCTCCGGTTGGGCTTTCCGACCGAGATCTCGTGTCGATGCGCTACACGGAAGACGCGCTGTCACAGGTCGGCCGGGGTCCGAGGCCGTCGCTGCGGGCGTTCCTTCCGCTCATCCTCAGCGCTCAGGACGAGCGCCTGGACGCTGATCCAAAGGAAAGGCTGTGCGCCCTCGGCGCTCGTCTGGAGACGCTGGCGGCTCTGCAGGTCGCGCTCCCGGTCCGCGATCTCCTGGAACGCCTGCCGCTCGAAGCCGGTCTCTGGGACGCGTGGGGGGCGGACGACAGGGCCGCGTGGGCGAACACACTTGCGACACTCCAGGCGATCGCCGACGCGCTCGAGGAGGACGGAGCCGGTCTCGACGTCCGGGATTTCCTGGACGCGATCGAGTTCTACGCCACAGACAGCCGCCTCGCCGCCGCGTCGTCGGAATCGGTGATGGACGGCGTCCACGTGCTCACAGTCCACCAGGCGAAAGGGCTGGAATTCCCTGTCGTCTTCGTCATCGGAATGGGCGAGCAGCCGAAGGCGGGGAGCGGCTGGATCTGGGACGACAACTGGGGGGTCATCCCGGCGGTACCCGATGGGGCCGCCAAATCGGTCATCGCCAAATGGCTGAGGCCGCGCCGGGAGGAGGGCGCCGATGAAGAGGCGCGCTGCTGGTACGTTGCGGCAACCCGCCCGAAGGAAACCCTCGTCGTCACCAGCATCAACGATCAGAGGGGCCGCCCGGCGCGTCCCCCGGAATTGCCGGAACACGCGACCCTGTCCGATCTGCTCGTTTCGCTCGATACCTGCACCGTGAACGTTTCCCGGCCGGAGCCTGCGAGGCCGCGAATATCTGCGGCAACACCCATGCCCGCCGCGGGGCCGTTCACCGCCAGTTTCACCGCGATTGAAGCGATGGAGCACTGCCCGGTCTCCCTCTGGATTGACCGTCACTGGCGCCTGCCGGAAGCGGCGGGCGTGGGAGGTGGCGGTTCCGGAAGGCGGATCGGCATACTCGTACATGAAGCCATCGAGCGCGGCGAACCGGACCTTGAACGTCTCTTCGATCCACGGGACACCGATGACGTGCGGGACCGGGTGCGCGCGCTCTGGACGGCCTTTCGGGAGCACGGCGCGCCGCCGGCGGTTGACAAGGAACGTGCGGTGCAATTCGCAGTTTCGACTCCGCGGGGCGACGTGATCCTCAATGGTTTCGTCGATGCTCTGGTATGGAACGGACCCACCCTGCAGATCGTGGACTACAAGACCAATCGCGAATTGAGCGATGAAAACCTGAACGCATACGCCCTGCAAATGGCGGTATACCGGAAAGCGCTTGCGGCCGACGGCCTGGAGACTTCATCGGCCGGGAAGATCATCCATATCCGTCCGGAAGGCTGCGAAGAGCACGAACTCGACCTTGTTAGCGAGGGCTTGGACGCCCGGTTCGCGCAGGCGTGTGAGAATATCGCAACCGTGCTGGCCGGTCCGGGGATGCCTGCTCCAAAGGAAGGGCGAGAGTGCGGTTACTGCGCGCACCGCGATGTCTGTCCGCACGCGGAAAACGGCGCGAGCGCCGCTGAGGAACGCGGGTTGAGGGAGCCTGACTTCGACCTGTTCGGCCCCGAGTGGCGGCCCCTCGTTCGGGCGCTGGCCGACGCCGGGTTCGTAGTCGATGGCGGCGAGGAGATCGTTGCGGGTGACATCTCCCTGGGGACGACCGTCGCGCTCATATCACACGCGGGCCGCCGAATCGCCGTAGTGAACGGCGATTGTCCCGAAGGCGCCGAAATGGGCGAGGCTCTGATCGCGGGGGGCGCTCGGGTCGTCGCCGTAAGTGCGGGCGATATCGCGGGAGCCGACGAAGCCATCAGGTCCGCCTTGGAGGGAGACTGTTAGATGCCGGTGCTGATTGCCGATTCCTGGGGAGAATCCGTGCGACGCCTCGGCGCCGAGGACCAGGGCCGCGCGACGGACTTTATCGGGAAGTTCCTGCAGGACCCGAGGAACCCCGGAATCCGGCTCAAAAAGCCGGAGAGTATGAAGGACCCCGATATATGGTCGGGCCGGATCACGGACGATCTGCGCGCGATCGTGTACAATGGCGAAGGCATCTACGCGCTTCTCTTCGCCGCCCACCACGACGCGGCCTACAAGTGGGCGAGGAACAGGACGGTGCGGCGGGACACGATGACCGGTGCTATCCAGGTGATCGATCTGCCGGATGCCGTGGACTACACGCCCGATGCGCCGCGCGGCATGGAAGCGCCTCCGCTCGTCTTCGCCGGGTGTTCCGACGCCTATCTCCTTGCCCTGGGCGTGCCGGATGTTTGGCTGCCTGTTGTCCGCTATGTCCGCGACGTCGAGAAGGTGCTGGGGTTCCTCGGAAAACTGCCCGAGGAGGTTGTGGAACGGCTGTTGATGGTCGCCACCGGCGAGGTCGTCGCGCCGCCGGAGCCGGCCGCCGCCCCTCGCCCGGCCCTGGGCAACCCGGACACGCTGCGGCGCTTCATCGTCGTTGAGAACGACGACGACCTGGCAAAGGCCCTTCTCGCACCCCTTCATCGCTGGATCACTTTTCTGCACCCCTCCCAGCGGTTGCTCGCCGAAGGCTCGTTCAACGGCCCCGTGAAGGTGACGGGTTCGGCGGGGACGGGAAAGACCGTCGTTGCCATGCACCGTGCCCGCCACCTGGCGCGTCAGGGCAAGCGCGTGTTCTTCACCACCTACGTTACCACGCTGTGCCGCATCCTGGAGCGGAACCTCGGCCTGCTGTGCGGGCCCGGGGAGTTGCAGAACATCAAGGTGAATACCGTCGTGAGCCAGGCGCGCCGCATAGTGGCCAAGGTCGACAAAGGCATAGGCCTCATCGAAGACGCCGAACTCGCCGGGATTCTGGAACGCTGCCGACAGGCGCAGGGCTGCCCCTTCGACGCCCGTTTCGTGGCTGCGGAATGGCAGCAAGTGGTCCAGGCCCAGGGCATCACCTCGTGGGATGCTTACCGGAACGCTCGGCGTACGGGACGCGCAACCCGCCTGGATGTGAAAGAACGGAAGCCGCTCTGGACGGTGTTCCAGGGGGTCTTTGATGCGATGCGCGACCGCAATGGGCTGGACGCGCAGGGGATGTGCCGCCGGGCCGCCGAACTGCTTCAGACGGGACGGATCGAGAGTCCGTTTGACGCGGTGATTGTGGACGAAACGCAAGACCTGCAGCCGCGGCAGATCGCGTTCCTTCACGCGTTGGCGGGCGATGGGCCGGACAGGCTGATGCTTGCGGGCGACGGCGGCCAACGCATCTACGCCAGGGCGAGCAGCCTGCGATCGCTCGGGATCGAGGTGCGAGGGCGATCCCATGTGCTGCGGATCAATTACAGGACGACGGAGGAAATCCGCCACACCGCCGACCGCCTGCTGGGCGAAGAGTCCGACGACCTGGACGGCGGGCGCGAGTGCCGCAATGGGACACGCAGCCTCGTGCATGGCCCCCTGCCGACGGTAAAGGGCTTTGCGACGACGGAGCAGGAGACCGAGTTCCTTGCCGCCCGCATCGCCAACTACCTGGAAGCGGGCGTTGCGCCGGAGGAGGTTGCGGTTTTCGTGCGTTCAAACAGCGCGGCGAAGGGGCTGGCACAGTCGTTGAAGGATGCCGGCCTGCGCTGCCATGTGTTGGACGAGAACGGGACGGCGCCCGACGGTTTCGTCAACGTCGGCAACATGCACAGGGCCAAGGGCCTCGAATTCAAGATTGTCTTTGTTGCGAACGCCACGAACACGGCTCTCCCGCAACCCGAAGCGCTGAGGAACGCCCTGGACGAATCCGATCGGAGCGCCGTGGTGGAGCAGGAGCGGCAACTCCTCTACGTAAGCCTGACGCGCGCCCGCGATGAACTATATGTCACGTGGTCGGGAAAGCCAAGCCCATTCGTAGCGGATCTGCCGAAGGCCGCGCCGCAGAATCAACCGAGGCCCGGCGATCGATAAAGCATCCACATCCGGTTTATCGCCCTGGCCAACGCCTACCTCCCGCAATTTACTGCCTATCAACCACTGACCACAGCCTATTGCCTACTGCCTACTGACCACTGCCTACTGCCTACTGCCTACTGACTATTGCCTACTGTCTACTGACTACTGTCTACTGACTACTGTCTACCGTCTACTGTCTACTGACTACTGACTACTCCCTCCTCCCTCCCCCAAATGAAAACCGTAAAGACCTCCCTCTTCTACCTGGTACTTACCGCCGGCGCGGCGTCCATGATCTTCCCGTTCCTGTGGATGATCCTCACGTCCGTCAAGCCCGAGTCGGAGATTTTCGCCAAGACGATCACACTACACAACATCCTGCCCTCGCACTGGCGCTGGGATAACTACAGCCGCGCGTGGCAGGCGGCCCCGTTCGGGCGCTATTTCTTCAACACGGTGGTCGTAGCGGTGGGCGGGACCTCGTTGATGCTGGTCATCTCGTCGATGGCGGCGTACGCGTTCGCGCGCCTCCGTTTTCCCGGGCGTCAGGCGATCTTCATCGTGCTGCTCGCCACGATGATGATTCCCGCCCAGGTCACGATGATCCCATCGTTCATCATCCTGAGGCACATACCTCTGTTCGGCGGGAACAACCTCCTGGGTTCCGGGGGGCACGGCTGGCTCAACAATTTCCTGGGGCTCATCGTCCCCGGCTCGGCCGGAGTGTTCGGGATCTTCATGCTGCGCCAGTTCTTTCAAACCCTCCCGCGTGAGATGGAGGATGCCGGCCGCATCGATGGCGCCACCGAGTCCATCATCTTCTGGCGGATCATCCTGCCGCTCTCCAAGCCCGCGCTCGCAGCGTTGGGCACATTCGCGTTCACTGCCCGCTGGAACGACTTCCTCGGCCCCCTGCTCATCATGAGCGACGAGTCCATGAAGACCCTCCAGGTGGGCCTGCAGGTCTTCCAGAGCCAATATGGCGCCCAGTGGGATCTTCTGATGGCGGGCACCGTCCTGGTGACGCTCCCCGTCATCGTCGTGTTCTTGCTCGGTCAGCGCTATTTCGTTAGCGGCATCGCGCTGGGTGGCGTCAAGGGCTAGGCAAGAGTCATCCTGAATTTTCGGGAGGGTGGTAACGGGTAATTACTTTGATTCCGGCCCGTACGGGCGGCTCTGACCGGCACGGAGCCCGCCTGCGCAGGCTGATTCCGCAGTCGGCGAAGGCCGACTTGGTGCTCTTCATAGCCGTGACTTTAGTCGCCGGAACAAGCGCCGAGTACGTCCTGTCACGCACTCGAAATCCGGGAGGGTTGTAACGGGATGTTACTTTGATTCCGGCCCGTACGGGCGGCGCTGACCGGCATGAAGCCCGCCTGCGTAGGGTGATTCCGCAGTCGGCGAAGGCCGACTTGGTGCTCTTCATAGCCGTGACTTTAGTCGCCGGGACAAGCGCCGAGTACGCCCAAAATTCGGGATGACTCATGTTCGTTCCGCCTGCCCGGACAGCCTTACAAAAAGGCGGGGCGCTGCCGAATGGCAGCGCCCCGTCCGGGGTGAACAATCGGAGTTGAGCAGCGGGTTACTTGCGGCGTCGCAGCATTCCGAGTACGGGCAGGACGCCCACGGCCAGCAAACCGGCGCTGGCGGGTTCCGGAACGGTGCCGGTGGTTGTCGCGTTGATCCGGAAATTGTCAGATTTCTTCCCGAACTGACGCAGAGCGTCCAGCGTAGTGGGGGTCGTCGGGCAGTTGATGCCGCCGGGTCCCGGGTCGCCGGCCAGGAGTTGCCAGACGACCAGTTTGTATTCGCCGTTGGGCGTCGGCGCGTTGATTACGGTCGTGCCGGAGCCCCCTTGCTCGGTTAACGGCGCGAACGGTGAAGGAACACCGCTCAGGATGTTGAAAAACGCCTTGTCCACGTTGCCTTGCGCAAGCGTCCGGTAGAAGTCACCGATCGTGGTCACCAGCGTGCTCTCGCTGGTGTTGGTAATGGCATAAGCGTAGCAGCCGGGGTCCAGAATATTCCCGCTGCCCGCTCCGCCGCCGTTCAAATACACGTCGGCAAGGCTCGGATACTCATTTACGTTCGTTCGCGCGCCTGTGACATCCGTTGTCTGGACCGCTCCGAATCCCGATTGGGCTCTTGCCGTGTAGGTCAAAACGACCGTCGCCAAGCCGGCCAGGGTAGCCATTCTGTATAGATTCATGGTTCACGCTTCCTTCGCTCTCTGCGGAGCTTTCTTACATCGACGAGAGGATCTCGCCATACTATACGACTAGGCAATGAATGTGCCAAATCATATAAGAGGCTGGCCGCTAGGCTGTTCGGCGCCTGGACGACCGGCTTCCGGGCGACCACGTTCCCGTTGGAAGGAGACGGTGCGATGATGGACATCCGAGCGGCGCACACCGCGGCCTTGCGATTCCCTGGGAAGGCGCTCTTCTCTCGGGCATGTCTCGCTCTGGCCGCCGGACTCGCCGCGCCGCCGGTTTCGGCTGCCCGGCGCCCCGTCGCCGCGGTCAGGGTGTCCGATTTCCTCAACAGCATCGGCGTCGTCTCGGCCGTCTCCAGGCGGGGGGAAGACCTGGCGCATACCGCCGAGGCCGTCAAATACACAGGGTTGCGGTGGATTCGGGCCGGCTACGAAAGCGATATCCCCCTGGCAGACCTGCTCGAACTGCACAGGCAGGCCGGCGTTCGCTTCAGTTTCGGATTGATGAGCGGCGGCTCCGATCTCGCCCGGCTCCTCGATGGTGGAAGGCGGCTGGCCGCCCGTGGCGCCTTGCTTGCCTTCGAGGGCGCCAACGAGTCGAACAACTGGGGCGTTACCTACCAGGGCGAGGCCGGTGGCCGCGACAAGTCGTGGCTGGCGGTCGCCAAACTCCAGCGGGACCTTTACAGCTCGGTGAAGAGCGATCCCGCGTTGAAGCAGATTCCTGTATGGAGCATTTCTGAGAACGGTGCCGAAACGGACAACGTAGGGCTCCAGTTCCTCACCATCCCGAACGGCGCCGGGGCCGTGATGCCGGACGGGACCCGGTATGCCGACTACGCGAACTGCCACAATTACATGATTCACCCGAGCTGGGCCGGGCTGCATGACAACCAGACGTGGGTTGCCGCGGATCCCTCCTCCGCCTGCAGGGTGGACGGGTTGTACGGCAACTACGGATCGACCTGGGCGCGCCATTTCTCCGGATACCCTCTTTCCGCGCTCACCACGCTGCCGAAGGTTACGACGGAAACCGGAGTCACCATCGACGGGCCGTTTTCCGAACACGTCCAGGCGTTGCTCTATCTGAGCGTCTACCTGGATCAGTTCAAGCGGGGCTGGAAGTACACCTCGATCTACCTGCTCAGGGATCGCTCGGACGAGGCCGGGAACCAGAGCTTCGGCCTTTACGCGAAGGATTACACGCCGCGACAGGCGGCGCGCTATCTCCACAATCTGACGACGGTCCTGGCCGATTCAGGCTCTCTGAAGCAACCGGACACGCTCGCCTGCTTCATTCCGGACCAGCCACCGACGGTGCACGATATGCTCCTTCAGAAGAGCGACCGGACCTTCGATTTGGTGGTATGGGATGAACGGTTCACCGGAGGCTCGGACAACATCAAGGTCGAACTCGGCGCCAGGCGCGCATCGGTCAAGGTCTATGATCCAACTCTCGGCACGACGCCGACTGCGACCAACCGAAACGCCGTTTCGGTCAAACTGACGCTGAGCGATCATCCGGTTGTACTTGAGATCTCCCGCCGGGGATAACTCTCTCGCGCGCTTGCCTGTTTTTGATTTCGTCGATGCCGCGGGATGCGGTGATGCGGCACAAGCATATATAATCATCGCGGGAGCGGCCGCGTACCGCGCACTCCACTACGAAGAAGGATGGCCTCAAACCGTATGAATCCTCGTTTTGCCCTCGCGCTGGCTTCGGCTCTCGCCGTTGCGGGCGCCGTTCACGGTCAGGGAACGGCTGCCGATTATATCCGCGCCAACTCGCTCAGGCAGCGGGTGACAGGATTGGTCTCCCACGCCTCCGTGAAGCCGCATTGGCTCCCCGGCAATCGCTTCTGGTACAAGAGCGACCTGCCGGGTGGAAAATGGGAATTCGTAATGGTGGATCCTTCCGTCCCCGCGAAACGTCCCGCCTTCGATCACGCGCGGTTGGCGGCGTCGCTCAAGCCGATCCTCGATGAACCCGTGACGGCCGACCGCTTGCCGGTCGAGGACATCCACATCGGCAACACCCCGAACGCAATCACCATCCAGGTGCGCGGCGTTGCCTATGATATTGACCCGCAATCCTATGGTCTGCGGAAATCCGGGGGGGCTTTCGGCGACGCGCGGCCCCTCAATCCGGCCTTCGCGCCCGATTCCTCGCCCACTTCGGCGGAGGAGACGAATCTCACGTTTGCCAACCGATCGAACGCGGACGTGGCGTTGTTCTGGCTGGACACCGACGGCAAACGCACACCGTACGGCACGATTCTCCCCGGCCAGGAACGCACGCAGCACACATTCGTCGGTCACGTTTGGCTCGTTACGAAGCCGGATGGGTCGCCGATCGTGACTTTCGTTGCCGATAGTACCGCCAACATTGCGGCCATCACCGGCACTACGCCCAAAGCGCCCGATCGCCCCGCGGACTCGGCTCCCGAGTCACCCGACAAGCAGTTCAGGGCCGCCATCAGGGATAACAACATCTTCCTGAAACACCTCGACACAGGGGAGGAAAAGGCCCTTACCCTGGACGGAACCCCCGACGACGCCTACTCTTTGCCCGTGTACTGGTCGCCGGACAGCCGGCGGCTCGTCGCCCTGAAAACCGTAGCCGCCCAGAAACATCCTGTCTATTTCGTTGAATCGTCACCCTCCGATCGGCTGGAGCCCCGTCTGCACGAGAACGACTATCTGAAGCCCGGCGACGTCATCGCCCACCCACGCCCTCACCTCTTCGATGTGGCGGCGGGGAAGGAAATCCCGGTCAAAGACGACCTTTTCCCGAACCCGTGGGAGATCAGCGAGATGCGCTGGGATCCGAGTGGCCGGCGATTCACCTTCCTGTACAACCAGCGCGGCCATCAGTTGATGCGCCTCATCGCCGTGGATGCCAACTCCGGCAGGGCGGCTACCGTGATCGATGAACGCGCCAAAACGTTCATCGATTGGACGAACAAGGTCTACCTCCACCACGTGGATGGCGCTCAACAGGCGATCTGGATGTCGGAGCGCGATGGCTGGAACCACCTGTATCTATATGACACGGCCAAAGGCAGCGTGATCGGCCGGATCACAAAGGGCTCATGGGTGGTTCGGGACGTCGTCAGGGTGGATGACGCCGCGCGCCGCATCTGGTTCCACGCGGGCGGAATCGTGCCTTCGCAGGACCCATACTATGTCCACCTTTGCCGCGTGAACTTCGACGGCACGGGGCTGGTGACGCTCACCGAAGGCGACGGCAATCACAACGCCGTGTTCTCGCCGGATAACGAATACCTGATTGATACCTACAGCCGCGTGGACCTGCCTCCGGTATCCGTTCTCAGGCGGGCGGAAGACGGTGTGAAGGTCCTGGACCTTGAGCGCGGCGATGCCTCCGCGCTCCTGAGTACCGGCTGGAAATACCCCATACGCTTCGCGGCCCCGGGCCGGGACGGGGAGACGCCCATCTACGGGATACTCACGCTGCCCTCGAACTTCAATCCTCGCCGAAAGTACCCGGTCCTGGAGGAAATCTACGCCGGTCCCCAGGGCTCCTTCGTCCCCAAGCAGTTCAACGCCTCCGCCTCGTCCCGAACGCTCGCCGAACTCGGATTCGTCGTCGTTCAGATCGACGGAATGGGCACCAACAACCGGTCCAAGGCATTCCAGGACGTGTGCTGGAAGAACCTGGCGGACGCCGGCTTCCCGGACCGCATCGCGTGGATGAAGGCCGCGGCAAAGCAATATCCGTGGCTGGATCTCACCCGCGTCGGCCTCTACGGCACCTCCGCCGGCGGCCAGAGCGCGCTCGGCGGGCTCCTGCTGCACGGCGACTTCTACAAGGCCGGCGTCGCGGACTGCGGCTGCCACGACAACCGGATGGACAAAATCTGGTGGAACGAGCAGTGGATGGGCTGGCCGGTGGGTCCCGAGTACGCCGCCAATTCAAACGTCAACCTGGCGCCGCGCCTCACAGGCAAACTCCTGCTGATGGTCGGCGAAATGGACACGAACGTCGACCCCGCTTCAACGATGCAGGTTGTGAACGCCCTGATCAAAGCCGACAAGGACTTCGAACTCCTCGTCGTCCCCGGAGCCGGCCACGGCGTGTCCGGCAGCCCGTACGGCCGCCGCCGCCTACAGGACTTCTTCGTCCGAAACCTGATGGGAGTCCAACCCCGCCGCCCATGATGCCTCCACCCCCGCTACGTCGTGCCTCCGTGCCCGACGCTTAAAGTGTAGCGCGGGCGCCCCGCCCGCATCCGGTTGCAGTAGGTCGGGCCTCCGTGCCCGACGCTTAAGATGTAGCGCGGGCGCCTCGCCCGCATCCGGCTGCAACAGCGCCGGCCTCCGTGCCCGCCACTAAAAATGTAGCGCGGGCGCCCCGCCCGCATCCGGCTGCAGTAGGTCGGGCCTCCGTACCCAACGCTTGAAATGTAGCGCGGGCGCCTCGCCCGCATCCGGTTGCAGTAGGTCGGGCCTCCGTGCCCGACGCTTAAAATGTAGCGCGGGCGCCTCGCCCGCATCCGGCTGCAGCAGCGCCGGCGTTCCCCCGGCATCCTCCCCCCGGTACGACCGGCGTCCCGCCGGCCACCGGCGCGGCTCGCCGCGTCGCCCCCCTCACATCCGCCACCCCATCTCCAAAAACTCCCGCTCGTGTTCGTACACACTGAACCCGGGGCCATATCGCACGCGCCCCGGCGTCGGAGTCCAGCCGCACGCTATCGCCGCCTTCCGAAGCGCATCGGCATGCCGATAAACCGCATCCTTGCCGGCATCCGTCATCAGCCAGCACCAAACCTCCTGCCCCGGCAGCCCGATCGCCGGCCATCGCGTCTCCTCAACCCACCCCTCTCGCTCCCACATCCGCATCCGGGCCAGGAAGCTCCCATCCGGGATGCGCAGCGCCCGGGCGATCTCCCGCATCGTCACCAGGCCATTCCGTACCATATACTGCAGCCCGCAAATCGACGCCGGACGCAGAAACTCCAACTTCACCCAGCGCCGAACCGCCTCCACCGGATCCTCATCCATCCCTTCGACCGGCGGCCACTCCACCCACGGGGCGCAAAACGCCGACCGCGTAATCCACGCCTGTCGCCACATCGCCCACCGACCCGTTTCCGTCAGGCTCCACAATCGCGCCCGGCGGCCGCTGCCCCGGCCCGCCCTCGGCGCCACAACCTCGCTTCTCAACAGCCCCCCGCGCATCATCCCCCGCAATACGATCCCCAGATGCCCCAGCGCCCAGCCCAACTCCCGCGCCAGCACCGGCGTCTCGGTAGGCCCCCGCACACCCAGAAATGTGACCAGCAGCACCCGCCGCGGATGCTGCAAACTCGCGTGAAGCTCCTTCACCCCCACCAGTCCCGCCGCCGCAAATAGATTGTCGAGAACCGGAGCATGCCGCGGCCCCCTCCGATACCCGTCACCCTCCCAATCCCACGTCGCACTGTTATAAGCCATCTCGCCCCTCAACACTCGCTCCTCAGCCCTCCGCCCTCAACTCTCAGCCCTCAGCCCTACCAAACCGCCCTCGCCTGCACCAGCGCCCGCGTCCCAACCGCCGCATGAAGCGCCAACGCCAGCGCCCAAAACTTGTCCGCATGGCTGTGCCCCGCAACCGGCGCCACATACCGGATCCGCCCCCCGTCCGTCGCCTCACGCCGCACCACGTGCAACTGGTCCATCAGACTCCGATCCCTCGGCAGCGTCAGCCGTCCCTCCTGAAGCATGCGCCGCAGCGTCCGCGCCATGTGGTCCTTCGACTGCAGCGTAAACTGAACCGACTCAAACCGAAGCGGCGCCAGCCGATGAAGCCGCTCGCCGAACTCACGCCCGATGCCCGTCCCGTCAACCGCCATCCGCGCCACGTCCGAAACCCGAAGGCAGTCCATCACCGCGTTCTCCTGCTCCTCAAACGGCTCCCGGATCATCGTCTTCATCGCCGCCACCTCAAATCCCCGTACCGTTTCCCGAAGCACCACAATCTCCGTCGCGTGGACCACCCGTCCCACGTCCACCCCCGCATACAGCCGCCCCGGTCGCCCGCGCAGGTCCGACCACCGCGCCGCCAGACCCATATCCCGCACGTTCGACTCGATCTCTTCCCACGGGATGTACGCCTCGCTGCAATCCACAAACCGCAGCTCGTACTCCTGCTGAAACGTCTCCAGGTCCAACGCGCCCCGCAGCAACTCCGTCATCGGCGTTCCATACAGCCCAACCCGCGCTTCCGTCTCCATCTCCGGAACCGCGCTCGCCCCCTCCACATCCCGGCACAGCCACGGCGACCGCCACCACGGTACCCGATGCTGCGAATATCGGTACGAAATCTCCGGGTCCATCAACAGCCGCCAGAACATCCCCCGGTCTCCGCAAGGCGTCGACGCGACCGTCACCCGTCCCCCGTGCGTAATCACCGGCAGCGCCCCGCCATACACACGGTCCGAATGGGGGTAGAACGCCATCTCGTCCAGGTAGAGGCTCGCCCCCGCCCGCCCGCGCGGAGCACGGCACGGAAACGAAAGCAGCCGACCGCCGCCCTCAAACCGCAGCTCAAACGCCCCCCACCGCGCCAGCGGCTTCTTCATCTCCGCCGGAAGCCCGTCATAGAGCTCGCGCGCGTAGATGATCTTCTCCGCCGCCTCCTCGCGGTTCAGGCTCACAAAGATGGAAAACCGACCGTTGGCGATCGCCTCCCCCAGTGCCTCCAGCGCGAAGAGCCATGAAAACCCCGTCTGCCGCGCCTTCAGAACCGCCCGAAGAGAGGATGGATCGGAAAGGTAAGCCCGCTGATAGTCGGTCAGAGTGTGCCCGGAACCACGAACGGCGGCCGCCATCACCGCGTCCGCCGTCCAATCGAACTGATGTTCCATGTTTTTGCCTCCTACTTACTAGCCCGCGAGAAGGCACTTTTGTCTGAACATTTTTTCCAGGAGGCAGGAGACAGGAGTCAGGAGACAGCGCCTTCGGCAAGATTTGAGGCTTGGGAATTGAGAATTGAGGCCGGCATCTGGCACCTCAATTCTCAATTCCCAAGCCCCAAATCCCCACCCGTAGCGCGGGCGCCCCGCCCGCATCCAACCTCCAACTTCCCACTTCCAACATCCAATTCGGTAGGTCCGGCGTCCCCGCCGGACACTGGGATTAGGGGCTGGGGGTTAGGGGTTGGGGCTGGAAAATGTAGCGCGGGCCCCCGCCCGTTCTGGAGTGCGGCAGCTTGCTGCCGGTCTGGATTGCGCGGCTTGCCGCGCTCCGGCTCCCCGGTACGGGGCATGGTGATGGTCGTCGGGATCCCGACGGGACGGCCTGCCTCGCTAAACGCGCAATGTATCGCGCCGGAGATTCATAGAGCGAACCGCCCATGCCCTGGGCTAATCGCGCCTGGACATCGATCGCATCTGCTCGCGTTCCAGGGCTTCATTCCTGCACCGTTGCGCTTGCTTGATTCCAACCACTCCTACCTGCCTGATTCTCTCGTCACCATGTGCCAACAGCGCCCCGAATCGATCTTCCCAAGTCCGCCACATGTTCGATGCCGGTCCACACCAAGAGAGCGCGCTGGGCCATGTTGCCCCCGCAACCTGTTCGGGAGAGTAGTCTGCGTCCAGTGCGGCGACCGCGAGCCGTTCCCACACCTCACCATCGCTCGCTCCAATCGGTCGGAGGTGAAACTGCTTGAGACGAACGTCCGCAAGTAGAACTCTATAAACTTCCTCGAGTCCTCCGACTAAATGAGCAATGAGGGTCCCCGCCCAGTATGTAAGTGGCAACTGGGACATGATCTCCAACCGACCTACCAGATCCAGGGCTCCCGCCGCCGCTTGGTCAGATTCGGTACGGAGGTTGTTGCCATTACCGTCATCCGCAAGTCGGCGTTCCAGCCAGGCCTGCGCGAGTGTCGGATGCAACGACAGGATTTCGCCCAACCAAAACTCAGATGGGTCGCACCTTACAACGGCCATGCCCCACGCATCGATCAGATCGGTAGGAACCGGGTCAGGTCGCCCCGAACACCACAATCCAATCGCCGCGCCACCTGCGACGGCATCGCTGTCAGCCATCAAAAGACGCCGCAGTGTATTTGGTGGGATTTCACGCCGCATCGCGGCTCCCTCAACAACAGAAACGGTTTCCTCGGACTGGGACATAGCGGCGTCGATGAACTCATTCGGCATATCAGTGCCGGCAATCGCAATGGCAACACCCGCGTACACTCCGGTCCGATGATTGAGGGTTTGCCTAAGAAGCTCCTCCCACCCTTGCCTACGCCCCGTGACCACACACCTCAGGAACGGATCGATGAGGTCGGCGCTAGCATCTCTCTCGAGGAGCACCCTTAGCCAAGCTTCCGGTACCTGGGTGCGCCGCGCAAGGGCTTGACAAAGCGCGGGTGTGTGGCGAGGCCAGCGGATGTTACAGTCACGTGCTTGCCCCTCGAACACCAGAAGGCGGCTGACGGCAACGACAGGGTCCATTGCCTCCCACGAATGCGCTAGCCGTTCCACGGCCGCCAAGTCACGATCGGCAGTACTGACTTCCCTCTGCTCACGCACAGGGTAAAGGGTCTCAAACGTGGGGTCGATCGCGATTCTCGTGCCGCATCCGATCTGATCGTCGAAAATACGCAGGCGGTGCAACCGACCGCAGTGCCCCGCCGCGAGGGAGACGAGGTCCTGCACCATCTTGCAACATATGGATCGCATCCTGGCTATCAACGAGTCAGCAATCTCGGTGGTTTGGGTGGCTTGTGGATACGCCCAGCGATGCAGTACTGCGATCAGGGGTTCCCAATCGGCGTTTCCAACGTCCGACAGGCTATCCACAATACTCGGCCAAAGGGCGGCAACCTCCTCAATCTCGCAATGTCGAAGCAGGCCCCTCCTGATGGTGAGTGTGTTACCGCTGCCCGGATCGAGTTCAGTGCCCTCAAACGCTGGACTGAGACACATGGCGAAAGCACTGATCAATATGCGACCTGGTGCTCCGGTAATAGCCCAACGTTTGGCTCGCTCCGCCAACTGGCTACGACGAGATACTGTCTCAGGTGTTCCTGGAAATGCTCCCTCCACCCAGCCTTGCAGAATGCGCAGGGCGTGCTCGGGAGCAGAATTCAGGGGGCGATCATCACCTACCGCTGCGCGGAGGAGGTGATCAATAGTCAACTCGGTCACAAGCGTGAGCCCCGCCGGAGCGGTATCGCAAAGCGCCTCGGGGTGGTGTTCGAGAACGAACACGCATTCAGATGGGCCAAGTGATGCGTAAGCAGCCCACGCGGACGCGCTATTGGAATCCTGAAGTAAGGGCCGAAGAAGGGTGTCCGGGACATCGGCGCCGCGGGCCCGTGCGCCGATGAGAACGAGAGCAGCGTCCTTAGGCTTAGGTATTTGTGCCAGGAGTGGTTCGATCGGCAGTGATGACGCGCCTCGAAAGAAGACATCACGCACCAAGACGCACTGCAACTCATCGGGCCTGACCGCTAGACGGCTGTAGACATCATTTATCACGCCGCCGGCCGCCAGACCGGCAACGTAGCGCTGCAACTGAAGCAGAGGTACGCCGAACCGTTCAGCGACAAGGTCCATCTCGATGCCCGCCTGTCCACCAACCGCGAATGAGGCGAGATACCCTATCGCGTCATCGCCAACGAGCGGACCAAAAGTGGATCGAATGAAACGCCCTAGAGCCTCGCCGCTCGCAACGTCCGCTACGTCGCCCTTTAGGCATAGGTGCACGAGTGTGACGGCAAGTCCTGGTCTGCCATCGGCCTGGTCAACAATGACCCGGATGAGGTCGTTAGGTCCATACACGCCGGCTGCCTTGATAACCTCGACGATCTCGTCGCGGGTAAGGAGTCCGATGTCGCGCGCGTGGTCAGTCGTTAAGTTCATCGCTCCGACGACATCATCGCGCCTGCCGGGCCAGGTGGAAGCTACAATAGCGACATCGGCACATATCTCCTGCCTCAGATGAACCAGATTGCGAAGAAGGTCAAGGCGTACGTGCGCATCATCAACGATCAAGGCTGATGGTTGCTGGGAGCGTATCGCGTTGGCAATCTCGCCACAGTCATCACTGTTCACAAAGAGCGCCGCACCATCATTGACAAGCATCTGCAGGAGGAAGCTCTTTCCACATCCAGGCTGGCCGATAATCAGGCGGTCCCCTGCGGTTTTAGCGACCCACTCAAGATCGTTGCTGCGCCCAATCAGGACGTTACTGAGTTGGGGCCGGTTACTACTCGTTGACGAAAGCCTGGATAGGGCCGGAGGCTGTCCGGTCAGATTGAGCAGTTCGCGGCACCAGACGGGGTCGCGGTACAGACGGTCGGCGATGGCGGTGCGCTCATACACCTGGTTGAGCGAAAACCCCAATTCGGTGGCGCGAGCTTCGAGGTTTCGTCGCTGTCGAGGAGTCAGTTGTGCAGATGTGGCAACTAAGGCCACGCGGCGTAATCCGCCGTGCGTTAAGTACGAATTCAGGTTCTTGGTAACGTTCCCGATTACGTCCAGAGACGTTGTACAGATGATGGGGTAGGCATTGCCTGCATCATCGCCTACCGCCCCATCCATTCCGGCATCACCGCCTCCACGAATTGGAACGGCAGTCGGATAGTCCCTCCGCAAGAGTTCAATTGCGCAGTGTTCGAAAACATCCGGGTCGAGCTTTCCTGCAAGCCCAGCCATGATGTTGTCGTAGAACGGATCCTGGTTCATCGTGCGAGTTCTCCTGCAGGGCGTTCACTCGCTCTGCCTGTATCGCCCTGAGCGGGTCGGAGCAGAGGCGCGCAAGTTTGGTCGCCTGATATTACGATGCCAAGAGCAAGCCCCTACGTACGCGTCCAAAGCGTGCATCGGTCTGCTCCTCGGCCATTATCGCCGCGTGTTGGCGCCGCCTGCACACGGATCCATCCCAATGAGACGCTCATTGCAGCTTCGCCCAAGTGCCGGGACCGAGACTCATCAGGTTATCACCCACCCATTGTGTTCGCGCATCGGCAGTGAATGTGGAACGGAGGACTGGCATAACTGAGGACGTGACTCCACGGTTTCTTCGTGCTCGCCCGGCCGCGGTTTCAACCGCCGGACCTACCGCCGCCCCCAAATCCAACTTCCTACCTCCACCATCCGACTTCCATCCTCCAGGCTGCGAGGGCGGCCGGCCGAATGCCCTCCAGACGGGTCGTTCACGGCCCGGTCCCGTAAGGTCACCGGCTCCGCCTAATGTCAAATGGCCATTGGCCGATGACCAATGGCAAATCCCGCTCCAGCCCCGCAATCTGTGCTTTCAGCCCTTTCAAGGGCTTTGCGGCCGAAGGCCTTTAGCCGGGGCATTCATGCCTCGGGCCGCCGCGCCGGTCTCCCCGCCCCGAAAACCGGCGAGACGCCGGTCCTACCGTGAGATCGATCGCCGGCCCGGTCCCGCAAGGTCACCGGACTCCGCCCAATGTCGAATGTCCATTGGCCGATGACCAATGGCAAATTCCGGCAGTGCCCGAAGGGGCACTTCGCAACGATAGCCCGCCAATTCATTGGCAGGGGGACCAAGCTCCCGAATCGTCCCGAATGGCGGCGAGGACGCCGCCACTACCGTGAAACTCGCCACTGTGAGACAACGCCCCCCTCTTCCTCCGTCGCCGCGTAGCGGCTGAAAGACAGGAGCCGGGTGCTTCAGCGCCCGGGAGCCACGGGGATGCGGGCGAGGCGCCCGCGCTACAGCCGATCCCTCGCCGCGTCACCCCCTCGCCCCTTCTCCCACTCGCCGCGTCGCGCTTCATCATTCATCACTCAAATTCCCCTCCGTGCACCTCCGTACCCTCCGTGTACTCCGTGGTAAAATCCGGAACCCCTAACCCGCTATCATGCAAATGTCCGGCGAGACGCCGAACCTACCGTGTCTGATCTCAATTCTCAATTCTCACATCTCAATTCTCACATATGCCCGATTTCGTACACCTGCATAACCACTCCGAGTACTCCCTCCTCGACGGCGCCAACCGCGTCAAGGACCTCGTGCGCCTCGCCGTCCAGCACGAGATGCCCGCCATCGCCCTCACCGACCACGGCGTCATGCACGGCGCCGTCGAGTTCGCCCAGGAGTGCAAGAAGGCCGGCATCAAGCCCATCGTCGGCTGCGAGGTCTATACCTCCGGCGACCGCCCGCGCGAAGGCCGCGATCCCAGGCTCGATAAGGAGAATTTCCACCTCCTGCTCCTCGCCCAGAACGAGGTCGGCTACCGCAACCTCGTCCAGCTCGTCAGCCGCGCCAATACCGAGGGCTTCTACTATAAGCCCCGCGTCGATCACGAGCTCATCGCCCAGTACAACGAGGGGCTCATCGCCACCTCCGCGTGCCTCGGCGGCGAGATTCAGGAGGCCCTCCAGCAGGACCGCGACCAGGATGCCCTCCGCATCGCCGGCCTCTACCGCGATATCTTCGGCCCCGAGCGCTTCTTCATCGAGCTCCAGAGCCACGGCCTCGCCCCGGAGCCGCGCGTCAACGCCGGCCTCATCAACATCAGCAAAGAGCTGAATCTGCCCCTCGTCGTCACCAACGATATCCACTACGGACGCCCCGAGGACGCCATCCCGCACGATGTCCTCCTCTGCATCGGCACCGGCAAAAAGGTCCACGATACCACGCGCATGCGCTACGATCCGCAGGACTACTATTTCAAATCCCGCAACGAGATGGCCGGCCTCTTCCCGGAGCACCCGCAGGCCCTCACCAACACCGCCCGCATCGCGGATATGGTCGATTTCAACCTCTCGCTCGGCGACCTCATCCTCCCGCACTACGATGTCCCGGAGGGCTACACCTACGACTCCTATTTCGATTTCGTCTGCGAGGAAGGCGCCAAAAAGCGCTTCCCCAACATCAACCAGGAGCAGCGCGAGCGCATCGAGTACGAGAAGCACATCATCAAGGCCAAGGGATACTCCGCGTATTTCCTCATCGTCGGCGATTTTGTCCGATGGGCCCACGAGCGCGGAATCCCCGCCCGGTGCCGCGGTTCCGCCGCCGGCTCGGTCGTCTCGTACCTGCTGGGCATCACAAACGTGGATCCGATGCTCTACGGCCTGCTCTTCGAGCGCTTCCTCTACATGGACCGCATCACCCCGCCGGATATCGACCTCGATTTCGCCGATTACCGCCGCGAGGAGGTCATCCAGTACTGCCGCGAGAAATACGGCCCGGACCACGTCGCCCAGATCGTCACCTTTGGAACGCTCGGCGCCCGCGCCGCCATCCGCGATGTCGCGCGCGCCCTGGACCTGCCGCTCACCGAGGCGGATCGCATCGCCAAGCTGATTCCCACCGGCAAGGTCTCCATCAAGCAGGCCCTGGCGGACGTCCCGGAACTCAAGCGCAAATACGACGAGGAGCCCGCCACAAAGGAAGTCCTCGATAACGCCGCCTCCATCGAGGGGCTCAGCCGCCACTCGTCCGTCCACGCCGCCGCCGTCGTCATCACGCCGGGCCCCGTCACGGATTACGTCCCCGTCCAGCGCTCCGATACCGGCCTCATCACGCAGTACGACATGAACGCCGTCAGCGCCATCGGCTTGCTCAAGATGGACTTCCTGGGCCTACGCACGCTCACCGTCGTCGAGCACTGCCTCCGCCTCATCAAGGAGGAGCACGGCGTCGAACTGGACATAGACGACGTCCCGAAGGACGATCCCAAGACCTTCCACCTCCTCCAGAGGGGGCAGACGGCCGGCGTCTTCCAGTTGGAATCGGACGGCATGCGCAACCTCGTCATGTCCATCCACCCGGACAAGTTCGAGAACATCATCCCGCTCGTCGCGCTCTACCGCCCGGGCCCGCTCGGAAACGGCGATACGGACCGCTTCATCAAGCGCCGCCACGGCCAGGAGAAGGTCACCTACCTGGATCCGTGCCTCAAGCCCATCCTGGAATCCACCTACGGCATCTTCGTGTACCAGGAACAGATCATGCAGGTCGCGATGCAGATCGCCGGCATGGGCGCTAAAGACGCGGACAACATCCTCCGCGCCATGTCCAAAAAGAAACTGGACAAAATGGAGGCCGCCCGCCCCGAATTCATCGCCGGAGCCGCCCGAGTCTCCAACCTAAAACCAAAAAAATCCAACGACCTTTTTGATGCCATGGCGTCCTTCGCCCAGTACGGCTTCAACAAGAACCACTCAGGCGCCTATGCTGTCCTGACCTATCAAACAGCCTGGCTGAAGGCGAACTACCCACCTGAGTTCATGGCGGCTCTGCTGACGAGCATCTCGGACAACAAGGACAAAGTTGCCGACTATATCGACGATTGCCGTCAGATGGATCCGCCAATCGCTGTGTTTCCGCCGGATGTGAATCTGAGCGCGGCCGATTTCTCAGTTGACCACTCGGATCCGTCAAAGCCGTCCGTCCGCTTTGGGATGCTCGTGATCAAGGGTGTGGGTGAGAGCCCCGTAACCGCAATCCTTGATGCGCGTGCCGAGGGTGGGTGTTTCCGCGATTTGTTTGACTTCTGCGAACGCGTGGACGTATCCCTCTGCGCGAGAAGCGCCATCGAGGCCATCATTAAGTGCGGAGGGTTCGACAGCCTTCACCCCAACCGAAACCAGACGCAGCACGCGTTGGAAGACGCGTTTGCGGGCGCACAGCGTGCTCGAAAAGAACGGGAATCAGGCCAGGTGGCGCTGTTCGGTGACCTATTGGGCGCCGATAGCGGACCCCGGCCGGCACCCAGGATGCCGAGTGTGCCGGAGTGGCCAAAGCAGGAGAAACTTGCCTACGAGAAGGACCTGCTGGGCCTCTATATCTCGGACCACCCATTTCTGCAATATCGCGATCGTGTGGCGCGCTATAGTCCGATTACAGCGGACGAGTTGCGCACGAAGGGCGACAAGGAAGATGTCATCCTCGCCGGCATCGTCACCGGTATGCGGAAGACCATCACGAGGCGCGATAGCTCCGAGATGTGCATCCTCACGATCGAGGATATGCAGGGCAAGATGACCGTTACACTGTTCCCCAAGACGTGGGGGAAATTCCGAAACGTCGTCGCAATGGATAAGGTCGTGGTCGTGAAGGGCAAGACCAACCATAGGGAAACTCGAGGGCGCGGTGAGGATAGCGAAGTCATCGACGTTGAGGTCCTGGCGGATGATCTCCTGGCGCTCAACGGCGAGGACCCACCCGATTTCCTGACCGGCGGAACCAAGGCCAACGGGACCGCTGCACCCGCGGCGAGGGAGTACAGGCGCCTGGTGATCGACATTTCCGGTGCCGACGACGCCACGCTGGATACCTGCGCAAAACTGCTGGACCACTTCAAAGGGAACAAACCGGTCATCGTTGATACCTTGGGCCATCGCGTGCAGTCGGCGATTAAAGTCGCCGCAAGCCAGGATACTGCGCGCGAGTTGGCGGGCATCCTCGGATCGGAAAGGGTCTGGCTGGAATGAATTGGCCGCGGCTGGGGACCTGACGCTGCGACCAATCACGTCGCCATATTCCCGTCCCCTCCCAAGCTCTCTTCGCCGTTCGTATGCGTTACATCGGCTCCAAACAGAATCTCCTGGCGTTCATCGAGCGAGTCGCCACGTGTCATTGTAGTGGCGCGCGCACGTTCGTCGACTTGTTCTGTGGGACAGCTGTGGTCGGGCGACATTTTAAGTCACTTAACTTCAATGTTACGTCGAACGACTTGATGGCCTATGCCTACACTTTCGCCAGAGCACTGGTGCAGAACAACGGTGAGCCCTTGTTCGCGGGGCTCGGGCTGAACGGGAACGCCCCACTGGACAAAGCAGTGGAACACCTCAATTCGCTGAGTCCCGTGCAGGGCTTCGTGACGAGCCATTACTCCCCTGCGGGCAGCGACAGGATGTACCTGTCGCCGGAAAACGCCGGCAGAATCGACGCTATCCGGATGCAGTTACAGGTCTGGCGGAGAACGGAAGCAGTAACGGAAGACGAGTTCCATATCCTGCTCGCCGCCCTTCTGGCTGCAGTCCCTTCGGTAAGCAACGTATCCGGCACCTACGGTGCATATCTCAAATTCTGGGAATCTCGATCGAAGAAGCGCCTTCTCCTTCAGGCACCCGCTCTCATGATTACCCCCGGCACGCACCGAGCGCTGAATGAAGATGCAAACGTGATTGCTCCGGCGCTGAACTGCGACATCCTTTACCTGGATCCACCTTACAACAGGCGGCAGTACGCATCTAATTACCACCTCCTCGAATCGATCGCCGTCTGGGATTACGCGGCGCCGCTGGGCGTTTCGGGCTTGCCGAAGCGTCCGGAGCGGCGATCACTCTACTGCACGGCGCAGGCTTCGGAAGCGCTCGGGCACATCATCCGGACCAGCCCCGCGCGACATATCCTGCTGAGCTACAACTCGGAGGGCATCGTTTCGCACGAGGTTCTGATGGAGATGTTGTGCAAACGCGGCAAAGTCGAACTGTTCGAAGAGGAGTACCGGCGTTTTCGCAGTGATGCGGACGGTCCAACCCGCAACTACAAGGCTGATTCCGTGGTGGAACGCCTCTATCTGGTGAGCAACTAAATGACCGACGAACCTGAATCAGGCGTTCACCCCAAGAATAAGCTCAATAGCCTCAGCGGGAAGGAATGGCTCTATTTTCTTGCCTCCGTCGAGGGCACGGCATATCCAGTCTCAGGCCCCGAGTCGTACGGCCACGCGCTCCGTCGCGTACATCCGTCCCCGAAGCCACCGCAACTGATGCGCCGTCTCATGGAGTTCTTCACGAAACCGGGCGGGTGGGTTCTGGACCCCTTCTGCGGCGTGGGCGGAACTCTGCTCGGCGCCTCATTGTGTGGCCGAAATGCCGTGGGCATTGATCTTGAGCCGGAGTTCCTGAACGTCTACCGATTGGTTTGCGGAGCGGAGGGACTCGCGCCCCAAATCAGCGTTGAAGGAGATGCCCGTCACCTCGCAGAGATGCCCGAGGTCGCCGGCCGCCAGTACGATTTGATCCTGACGGACCCTCCTTACGCGGGGATGATGACGCGGCTTCAAAGCGGGGAAAAGAAGAAGAAGACTGGCTTGGACGCCCCCACCCCCTTCACACAGAGTTCGATGGACCTGGGCAACCTCCCCTATGCGGAGTTCGTGAGCGTTCTTCGCGACATAATCTCATCCGCGCTCCCCTTGCTCAAATCGAAGGGGCACCTCGTTGTGTTCACCAAGGACCTACAACCGACCGTTGAGCATCACAACATGCTGCACGCGGACATCGTGACCTCGTTTCGGCAAATCTCCGGACTGCGCTACCGAGGATGCAAAATCTGGTATGACAAGACGGTGAACCTGTACCCGTTTGGGTATCCCCACGCGTTCGTCGCCAACCAACTCCACCAGTACATCCTGATTTTCCGGAAAGAGACCAGTTGACCACAAAGGCACAAAGGCTCTGAGATGGCTGAGGACTGATAAAGATCCGGTTCCCGGCAAGTATTCATCATCCCGCACTCATAACTCCTTTGTGCCATTGTGGTTAGTCTCACGGATAGATGAGGTATTTCCGTCGGAGCGTTTTGAAATCGTCTACGTCCTTCTGCCAAGCGGCGGCGATATCCGCGACGGGCTTACCGGAAAGAATCCCATCCGTTACGGTTTGCGTGCCGAACATACTCCGCGTCCCAGCCACGTCGGCTTTGTTCTCACCGAACAGCCGGCGCATTACATCGAGCGCTTCAACCGCGCTGCGGGCGCCCTGAATCGCCTCGCGGTCCGTAATCTGGACCTCTACTCCGCCGCAATCCTCGCCCTTGTAAGGCCCTGCTTTCGGCGAAATATGGATCGGGGTGAACGAAACACCCGGCAGGTTACGCCGGTTCAATTCCTCCGCGAGAGCCACGTCGTTGATCCAGGGCGCCGCCCACAGTTCAAAGGGGCGATCCGTTCCACGGCCAACG
This sequence comes from Armatimonadota bacterium, assembly GCA_036504095.1. NCBI lineage: Bacteria > Bacillati > Armatimonadota > Armatimonadota bacterium. The sequence continues at coordinate 71,874 of DASXVS010000016.1, forward strand.
CTCACGTTTGCGGCCTCCAACAGGCCCGTGAAGGGATAGAGCGCCGCCTCATTCAAGTCGCGGATATTTGGCGATGGATTCACCCAGGGAAGCCCTGTCTGGTCAAACCACATGGCGCGGTTCCAACCCTGACAGGGGATCACTTCGAGCTGGCAGTCAATGCCGTACTCACCCTTGAAGAGTTGGGCCAGCTCCCCAACGGTGAGCCCGTGGCGCACAGGCAGCGGCTCATACCCGGCAAAATTGCGAAGCGCCATATCCAGTTTCGGTCCGTCTACGACTACCCCGTTGACAGGATTGGGGCGGTCGAGCACGATCATCTTCGCGCCGTTCTCACGGCATGCTTCCATGCACTTTGCGAGCGTGGTGATATAAGTGTAGTAGCGAACGCCGATGTCCTGTACGTCGTAGACTAGAGTGTCTATGCCTTTCATCATCTCCGGCGTCGGCTTGTATATACCGCGCGGGTAATCGTACAGGCTGTACACCGGCAGGCCGGTAACGGCATCGCGCGAGTCCGGGATAGCCGCTTCCACGTCAGCGCGGATCCCGTGTTCGGGGCCGAAGAATGCGACCAGGTCGAAGGTACCCTTCTTCGACTCATCGAACAGGATATCCGCAGTGAGTCTTCTACTCCGATCAATGCCGGACGGGTTTGTGACGAGGCCGATCTTGCGCCCCATGAGAGCGGCGAACCTGGTGCTCTCAAGGACGTCGATGCCGGTCCGGACGATAGCGTACGTAGGTCTCGCCGGCGGCAAATGCACAACATCTTCGGTCTTGTCTCTGCGCGGCGGTGCGAAATCCGCGGTTCGTTTGTCCGCGGGCAGGTCGTCGATGGCCGCTGCAACGAGGGTGGACACCTTCCAGACGAGCGGAGAGACGTTTCCGTCCTTGACGTGATTGCGGTTGCTCAAGAGCACGACAAAGGTCCGCGACGGCTTGTCCACCCAAAGGCTGGTTCCTGTCCAGCCGGTGTGCCCGAACGATTGCGGGCCGAACAGGTCTCCACGCTTGGTATACCCGCTGTCGATGTCCCAGCCGAGGCCCCGGATCGGAAGACCAATCGCTGAAGCCGGATTGGTCATTGCGCGGACAGTGGCCGGGCTCAACACTCGCACCCCATCAAGCTCTCCGCCATTGAGGTACATCTGCGCATAGCGCGCCAGGTCATCCGCAGTGCTGAATAGCCCGGCATGCCCGGCAATGCCGTTCAGGGTCCACGAATTGGGATCGTGTACCTCGCCTTGAAGCCACGTGCCCCAACGCAATTCCGTTACGGCTGATCGTTTCCTCAAAGCGGCCCCCGGGCGAAACGTCGTATCGTTCATCTTGAGCGGTTTGAAGATGCGTTCCCTGGCGTACACATCCAGCGGCTTTCCGGTGACGCGATGGACAATCTCACCGAGCGTCACGAACCCATCGTCGGAATACACACAGCGAGAATCCGGCGAATAGCTGAGTTTCGCTGCCGCCAGGTCGCCCCATACTTTGGGGGCAAGATCCACCCAGTCCTTGTCGCCGACGTGCTTACCCTTGTTCGCCTCCGCGTATTTGGCGAAGAAACCATGCCCGGGCGGCAGGCCGGCGGAATGGCAAAGGAGCTGTTGGATGGTGATGTCGCCCTTGCCATCCTGCGCGTAGGCCGGCCAAAGGGTGGCCATGTCCGTCTGGAGCCCGATAAGCCCGTCTTCAACAAGCGTCATGATGCTTGGTGCGGTCGCCGTCACCTTCGTCAGGGAAGCCATGTCAAACACGGTATCGACCGTCATGACACGCTTAACGGGTTGCAACGACGAGTATCCGAAAGCCTTGCGGTAGACGATCGTGCCCTTGTGACCGATGATGCACACGGCGCCGGGCATTTTGCCGTCCCGGATCGTCTTGCGGATCGCGTCGTCAATCCGCTGCAAAGTGCGGGGATTCACACCCATCCGCTGCGGCGGAGCCTCGGGCAGGCCGGCGGCCTGGACTGAGATACAGGCGCTTGCGAGGGCGCCTGCAAACAGAGAATGGGAACGCATAAGGCACTCCTTAACAAAAGTAATTCAGAAACCGGGCTCGTTCGATTGCACGGTATCGCGGATGCGGTCGAAGGGTCAACCTCGCGTATTGCATCATCTAGGAATCTTACTTTGGGGTCTTGGTTGCCTCATTTGGGAATCTTACTTTACGTGATCGCAATTCGGCCTGTAGTTTCTTGATGTTCCTGGTGATCTCGGCCGGGTTGAGGGTGTCGTAGACAGCGG